>JAGVJV010000035.1 GCA_020050965.1 Parachlamydiales bacterium | reverse complement strand
ATTTGATTTTAACCTGCTCAAGGATATCTATAAAGGAATGGATCTTTTTTACACAAATTTGTATATTATCTCGCGCTAAAGAGGTTGAGGATGCACGTAAGCGAAGAGAAAAAACAACTTCACTGGAAGGATTGGCTTGGCGATGGCCATTTTGGAAAAAGACTGGCTGTTGCTCTGGTGTTTTTCATTGCCCTTGCTCTCTTTTTACATTTCAGGGATGTGAGAACGGAGGTTCTCGAGCAGGGGGCAATTGCCGATAAATACATCATCGCCCAAGTCGATTTTGAATTTGCCGACGAAGATGCCACCCAGGTCATCAAGCAGCAGTCGGTGCGCGATATCGGCTCTATCTATCGAATTAATGAGAAGCAACTGAGACAAATTCGATCAGACTTCGAAAGCTATCTGCTGACCCGCCAAGATTGGCGAGATAAACTGAAACAGACCACCTTTGATGAGCTCTATAAGGGAGCCGATGCATTAGAAAATGCTCTGGCAGCAGCCCGCTTTACCAATCAGCGGACGATGCAGAAGATGAAAGATTATGGTCTGCTCACTGACAATTACTATCTATTTACCCCAGAGAATATCCAAGAGCCCGCTATTTTGCCGAGCAGTTTTTGGAGACAGATCAGGGACAAAGTCTTTGCAGAGGGAAATTTCAATCCCGATACAGCCAATTTTATCTTAGAATCCTTTGAGAATCAGACCTGGAATCTTCAGCTAGATGGCGTGTCCGAACGAAATTTACGACAACTGGTGCAAGAAAAAGTGCCGACCCAATATACACCTGTGAATGCGGGCGATCATATCATCGATCCAGGCGAAAGAGCCACGCCGCGCCATTTGGCTATGCTACAGGCGATGAAAACAGCTATTGCCAAGCAGCGCAATCTCTTCAGCATACAAACAATCATCGGCAGCTTGCTGATGTCGCTGATCTTTACCGTGCTCAGCGTGATCTATTTCCGCATTAATCACCCGGCCATCCTCGATTCCGTGCGGAAAATGACCTTGCTAGTGATGGTCATCATCCTCACTCTAATCCTGGCAAAACTGGCTGAATACTTCCTAGTCAACAAGACGACCTATTTCATCGATATTTTTCGATATCCGATTATCGTCCCCTTCGCTTCGATCTTGATCTTAGTTTTAGTCAGTTCGGAAGTTGCCCTCTTCGCTTCAGCCTTTTTAGCGATCGTCATCGGAGTAACGCTCGCTATCGATCACGATCGGTTCCTGATCCTCAATTTGATCGCCTCGTGGGTCACCATCCTCTTTGCCCGCAATATGCACAAACGCAAAGAAGTATTTACGGTCCTAGCTAAGGTTTGGCTGACTTGCCTGCCGGTGATTATAGCCTTTAATCTCTCTCAAAACGACTTCGCCATCTCCCATCTTTTCGAAGATGTGCTCAGCTCTTTCGTCTTCCTGATCCTCATCGCCCTCCTCGTTGTCGGAATACTCCCGCTTCTCGAGTCGATTTTCCATGTGATGACCGACATGACACTGATGGAATACATGGATCCCAATAATGAGCTGCTCCGCCGCTTAAGCGTAGAAGCTCCCGGCACCTATCAACATTGCCTCGTCGTCGGAAATCTGGCAGAAACGGCGGCAAGGGCCATCGGTGCAAATGGACTCTTCTGCCGCGTCGCCACCCTATACCACGATATTGGGAAGCTGTTTAACCCTCACTATTTCACCGAAAACCAGCTCGGCGGATTCAACATCCACCAGCTGCTCACCCCTCTAGAATCGACCCAGGTGATTATCGCCCACGTCCCCGAAGGCGAAGCTCTAGCCCGCAAATACCATTTGCCGCAAAGCTTTATCGACATCATCCGCGAGCACCATGGAACCACCCTAGTCTACTATTTTTATCATAAACAGCTGCAGCAGATGGGGGGAGATGAATCGAAAGTAGACCAGCGACTCTTCCGCTATCCAGGCCCTAAACCCCACACGAAAGAGTCGGTGATCATCATGCTGGCAGATACAGTCGAAGCCACATCCCGCTCGCTCGATGAAATAAGCGAAGAGGCCCTCGCCGCAATGGTAGAGAAATTAGTGAAGGAGAAAACCGATGATGGGCAGCTTGATAATTGCCAGCTCACTTTCGAAGAGCTGGGCATCGTGAAAAAGACCCTCGTTAAGACACTCGCCATTTCTGGCCATCTACGGGTCAAGTACCCCGAGAAGAAGGGGCTTTCGAAGAAATCCTAGCTTTAATTTGTTTTTTTAAGATCTTTTCCGTAAGAACTCTCGGCATAAGAAGGCTCAACCAGATCAACAACTTGAATTTCCAGTTGAAAAGTGTCAGTCTTTTTCTCTTTAGAATCTGGTTCCATAAATACTTTACTGTATAATCTAGGGACATCCAATCTGGGTCATCTTTTTCCGATTGGGAAAACCCATCGGATGCTCGTTTTCGAAATTCGGAGACAAATTGGCCAGGGCAAGCGCAGAGCACTCTGATCCCTTGGTCGCGCAATTCAGCATCCAGTGATGTGCTGAAGTATTTAATGAAAGCTTTGGTCGAGCCGTAGATATTGCAGAGAGGATATGCAGGGAGAAATGCCGCAGCGGAAGAGATGTTTAGGATAATCCCTTTTTTCCCTGCCTTAATCAGTGTATTTGCAGAGTGGATGGAGATTTCGACGAGGGCTTTGACATTGACCTCGATCATTGCTAATTGTTCTTCAATAGAAAGATCGATTGTATCACCATAAAGGCCAAACCCTGCATTATTGACAATCAGATCGGGGCATTCTTTTGTGATGGTCTCTAATAGCTTTTGCCGATCGCCTGCGAGATCGACTGGCAGGGTAGGGCTAGTTCGACCCGTACGGATCACTTTAATTCCTTTTTCTTCAAGGAAAT
>JAGVJV010000251.1 GCA_020050965.1 Parachlamydiales bacterium | reverse complement strand
CCGTTACCCATTATAAACAAGGTCAGCAGCATGGTTCATCCATCACCTACTATGAAGATGGGAAAAAAGGAGAAGAGGCTAATTTTGAGAATGGAAAGATCATAGGTGATCTCGTGCGCTATTATCCCAATGAGCAGCGGGCCTTTTCAATTCCTCACGTAGATGGTGTGAAGCATGGCACTGCTTTAGAGTGGCACCAGAATGGGGCGCTCAAAGCGAGTCGAAGGTACGAAAATGGAATCCTCAGCTCCGATGGACGCAACCCTGCATTTGTCGCCTATGATGAAAACCGCAACATGATTGCTGTCCAAGATTTCCAAAATGGGCAGCCAGTTGGCACTCATATCAAATACCATGCCAATGGAAAAGAGAGCTATAAAGTGCGCTTCCGCGATGGGAAAATGCATGGAACAGAGCAATTTTTCTCAGAAGATGGAAAGCTGATTGGGGAAGGGGAATATGTTCTAGGAATCCCGAAAGGGATCCATTACCGCAGCCATGCGAATGGCAAACAGGCTTTTTGCGCCAAGTACGATAACGAAGGGCAATTGCTTGAGCCTATCGTGAAATTCAACGAAGCGGGACAAAAAATTGCCCAATATTTCCTAAAAGATGGAGAGCGGGATGGAGATTACCGAGAGTGGTATGACAACGGTCAGCTCAAGATCAGCCACCATTACGTCAATGGAAAGCTCGATGGTGAGCAAGCAGAATACTATGCAAATGGTCAACAGAAAATGCGCGCCTTTTATAAAAATCTGGAGAAGGATGGTGTCTATGAAGAATGGTATGAGAATGGGAAGTTGGCCGCTCGGATCCAGTATGCAAATGGTATGAAAAATGGGCAGGCTCTACGCTACTTTGAAAATGGGGCACCTCAGTTTGAAGAGTTTTTTGCCCAGGATAAACACGATAAAGAGCAAAAAGAGTGGCATGAGAGCGGCAAGCTAAAGTTCCAAGGGACATTTGCCGATGGAAAGAAAGAGGGAAAACATCAGCAGTGGAATGAACAAGGAACTCTCATTGCCGATGCAAGCTATACAGCCGATTTGCCCAATGGGACAGTTTTCACCTATTTCGATAAAAATCGGCCTCACGAAGTGGCAAACTTCAAAGAGGGCAAGCGCCACGGAAAGGCTGAAGAGTACTATGAAAATGGAAAACTCAAGACTTTAGCGACTTACAAAGAGGATCTGCTCGACGGAGAGGTAAAAGGGTGGTATGAGGATGGCTCCTTACGCCTCTCTAAGGTTTACTCGATGAACGTACCAATCAAAGAACATAAAGAATTTTATCCGCCAAAGGAAGGGGAAAAAGAGGGGCAGCTCGCTCGTGTATTCCGCTATACCGATAAAGGAGAATTCCAAGGAGAACAACTAAGCTATTACCCTAGCGGAGCGACTCAGTCTACCCTTAATTACAAGGATGGTCTGCTCCATGGATTAAAGGCGCTCTGGAGCGAAGAAGGGGACCTGCTTGAAGAGGCTACCTATGTAAGCGGAAAACTCCATGGGCGTTTCTTTGAAAAGGGGCAAGATGGCCGGGAGATGGTCTTCCATTATAAGAACAACAAAAAAGATGGGGTGCATGAGATTTTTTATCCACCTAATCAGTTCTTTGGCCGCGTGAAGGGATTCGAAGCCACCTTTGTAAATGATCTTCTTGAAGGAGAGGCGATTGAATACAATGAAGCGGGAGCAAAAGTCACATCTACCCCTTTTAAAGCGGGAAAGAAAGAAGGGATTGCGACTGTATTCACAGAGAAGGGGAAAATTGCTGCAACAGTGGAATTCAAAAACGATCTGCGCAATGGCCCTTCAAAAGAGTATTTCCCCAATGGCAAGCTGTTTCGTGAAGTAGGCTATGTCGATGATCTAAAACAAGGGGAAGAGAAAACCTATTTCGATACAGGTAAATTGGCTGCTCTTGCCTATTATAAGGATGGGGAAAAGAATGGACTTTACCAAGAGTGGAATATCGAGGGAGTCCTGGTCTTTGAAGGGGAATTTAAAGACGGCATGCGCCATGGTAAGCTCAATAAGTACTATGACAATGGCATGCCTAAAATCATCCAGACTTTCGTCGAAGATAAGCTCAATGGAGTCAAAAAGGTTTATGATGGCAAAGGCAACGTCAGCGAAACCAAGTATGACATGGGCAAAAAACTATAGAGAGAATGCCATTCTTTTTATAGGAATAGAAAAGGCGCCAAGTCAAACTTGGCGCCTTTTGTGTGTTTAATGGGCGTGTGATTACTCGTCTGAATCGAGAGCTCTGACTCGCTTAGCAACAGGTCCTTTTTTGCCTTCGCCAATTTCAAATTCAACTGCCTGGCCTTTATCTAGCGAACCTTCTTCGACGTCGGATTTGTGGACAAAGTACTCTTTTTTGTTGTCCGCTTCAATAAATCCATAGTTTTTTTCTTGGTCGTACCATTTTACCTTGCCACGTTCCCTACTCATAAAATTTTTTTTCCTTACTGTTATTGTGTTGTAATGTGTTTTCTACTGATTTGGGGACGAAATCCTTTAATGGAGCTCCAAGAGACAAAAGTTCTCGGATTAGAGTGGAACTAATGTGGCTTGCTCCATCCTCCGCCATTAAAAAAAGGGTTTCAATCCCACTGAGCTTTCGATTGGCCTGAGCCATTTGCAATTCATATTCCACATCAGCAGCCGAGCGGAGTCCTTTAATAAGAACTTTCGCACCGATCTCCTTGGCAAAATTGGTTACAAGCCCTGAAAAGCTCACGATTTCAACATTTTTGAGAGATTTGGTCTCTTCTTTGAGTGCCAAAATTCTCTCTTCTTCTGTTAAAAGCGATTTGGTTTTGCTTAAGTTTTTTCCAATTCCTACTACGAGGTGGTCACAGAGAGCCGCCGCACGTCTAATGAGCATTAGATGCCCAAGGGTTGGCGGATCGAAAGTGCCTGGATAAAGGGACTTAAACATTCTAAACATTGTAGTCGATATCAGGATATAGTTTCAATGTCGATTCTTGAGGATGTCAATAAACTCAGTTTCAAGCCTGCTCCCCCGAATTTGAACCCGCCTATCGGTAGGCTTTTGAGTGGTTTTGGGTATACAGAGCACTAGAACGTAGGTACCCTATGAGGGTGAGAAAAATATTTACGTATATTCATTAAAAATTTATGATGCTAGGCCTTTCCTAATCGAACCAAAGGATTAATTGAATGTCGACCGCACTGAGAGCTGTAGAGAACACAATCACCCAGTTAGAAGATTCACCGGCATACCGTTTCATGGAAGAACTCTCAAATATTCAGGATGAAGAACATCCTTCCAAAGTTCAAGGAGTTGCCCTGTTTGAGAAATGGGTGAAATGGATGTCTACTTGCGATACCAAATATGATTCTCTTGGCTTTGGTGCCTCGACAACAACAATTTTTTCAGTTGCCTATATCCTCGCTGATAAGGGGACGATCACACCGGACGAGAAGGCCACGATGTACAATAAGGCAATCAGTGTCATTCAAAAACATGAAGTCGATTCTGACACCAGAGATTTCATTGCTGCTCGTCTTAAGGAAATCAAACATTAATCTTCTTGAACGAGATCACCACCGCGAGGCCTTTTCCTGCTCGGTGGTGTGTATTCTTTGCTGCCTCTGGGTATTAAACTGGTATAGTGCTCAGCCAGGGCTGTTTTATCGGGGGTTTTCACAGTCCCATCCTCATCTTTTTTGCCAAAGGAGAACTTGAGCATCTCTTTAAATTTTTCGTTGCTATTTTGCAAGCTATCGAGCTGAAACATCGCTTCAGATAAACGTCCTTTAAGCTCTGTTTCGGCTTTTGCAAAT
>JAGVJV010000286.1 GCA_020050965.1 Parachlamydiales bacterium | reverse complement strand
CGCCCTTTAGAGTTACCCGATTTGTGACATCCGGATACCCCCAGCAGTAAGAAAGTTAATATGATGTACTGCAAAATCCTCATATAACCAAATATTATTAAACCTAAATACATTTTTTTCTAGTAAAATATTCACCAATAGCCTACATTTGTGCTCTGTGAGCTCTATGCACGAAACCATTAAACAGTTGCCTGAGATCAAACCATTTTTGCCCACAGCTCTTCAGGAAGGCGAGTTGAATCGCCATCTTGAGCAAGGAAAAGAGATTCTGGCTCAGTTGCTTGGGACTGATTTTTCCGAGATGTCGCTACCTGAGCAACAGAAGTGGATGACTACACAGTTGCCCCTGATTAAATGGAGCCAGCCGACAAGTACACCCGAGAGTCTCTCTATCTTCTTCCTCTTGTCTCCCAAGCAACAGTTGAAAGCTGAAAAGGTCCTACTTGAAGTCATTCGAAAATGGCTCATCCCTGAGAAAGAGGTTCCCATCTTAGGGTTTTACAACTGCTATTTTTATATGCCTAAAATCTCCGACGGACTCTTCTTTGTCGCAGAGGTCAAGATCTTTGTCGAGGATGGTCGGGAGCTTAGCACAATTCAAGAACATCTCCCCCTGCTCTCTAATGAGTTATCCTTGAGCCTATCTTCTAATGTCTATTTTGAGAAGTATCTGGATACTAAGGCATTATCGCTTAATCAAAAATCGACACAAATCCAACTCTTCCTCCGCCAACTGATTAATCGCTCTCCTAAAAGCTTTGATGTCGATCTTTTTCGGGAAATGAGCTCCTTTTTTGCCTTGGCACACCCCGATTTCCATAAGTTCCGCATATCCAAACATCTCACAAGAATTGTGGTATCGCACTATCTCATGCGCCGCAATCTGCTCCATAGCCTTTCCATTTTCCCAGAGAAAAGGCATCTGGAGTTCCATTTTATCCGTTCAAAGCTCTACTTTCCTTTTGGAGTGAAAGCAGTCCTGGGGTTATCGATTGCGGTCGGATTAACCAATCGCTATGAAACTTTTGGCGACACCCATATCGTCTCGGCAGTGCAAAAATTCATTCCAGAGGCCTTAGTTGTCCAGGGTTCCTATTATTTTTATCGAGCAAATCATGACGCGACCAAATATATCTATCTCGAACTAGAGAAGAAAAGCGGCTTAAAGTTTACGCAAAGTGAAATTTGCCTGCTCAAAAAGGAACTTAAAGAGGAGCTCAAGAAGCGGATCGAAAAGCTTATCCCTTCAGTCTTTATGATTCGGAACGAAGAAGAAGTGATGCGCAACATCTTACTCCTGTCGCAGCAACTCAAATATCTATCCGATCTGCCGCAAGTGATGGTCAATTTTGATAAACAGGAACACAACGAGCTCTATTTCACCGTTCTTGTTGTCAGGATCATCAAAAAGAATGGACCCAGTTTAAAAGAGATTTTTGAGAAGCTTCCTCAATCTTTTAAATTCATCCCCGATCGGGCCCAGAATGTGGGATATGTAAGAAAGAAAAATCCGAAAGAGGCCAATGTCTTTCGCATTTGCATTCCTGCTGATCGAGCGATCTTGCGTCTCGATTCCTCGGTCAATTTTTATCTGGCAAGACAAAAAGTGATCTCTATTCTCACGAGTGCTTTAGGGGAAATTCGGGACTACAATGGAGGGATGATCCTCAAGCAAGGGGAGCTCTTTGCTCAGCTTAAACATGCTTTTGCCGCGTCTGCAGAAAACCAGCAAGAGCTTCTAGAGAATTTCTTTTTCTCGATTAACCCAATCGAGGCGCAAGCGACCTCTTCACTGGGAATTCTTAAAACCCTTTTTAAGTTATTTCTCGAAGCGATTTCAAAAGAGCTTACGAAAAGAGAGAGCCACTTTCTCAAATTTGTGAATCGAAAAAATCAGATCGTGGCAGTCCTCAGAACAAAAGATCGATCAATTGAGGCTATTCTCAATGAAGAGCTCAATCAACTAGAGAATTTTTCCAAGTCATTGATCCAAACCAAAATCACATTCCAGGGGACCTTAATCCAGGGCTATATCTACGAAACTGCCGCTCCTAACCAGCATAAACAATTCAAAAACTGTATCGAGCGGGCAGTCAGGAAATGGACCTCGCAAGTGATGAATTTGCAAGAGCTGCGGCTTAGCTTTATCTCACTTCCGCACGTGCTTGACCCGAGGTTAGGGGGTGATGATATTTCCAGCACGGTCATCAAGATGCTCTTCGAGGGGTTGACCCGCATCTCTAAGGGAAGCCTGCCATCGCTTGCCATCGCCAAATCGATCGAGATTTCCGCCGATCAAAAAAGGTATACCTTTCAGCTTCGCAATTCCTATTGGTCTGATGAAACACCGCTGATTGCGCAAGATTTTGAATATGCTTGGAAAAAAATTCTCTCTCCTTCCTTCTACACTCCCTTTGCATACTTCTTCTATCCCATTAAAAATGCGAAGGCTGCCAAAGAGGGGAAAATGGATTTGGATCAAGTGGGAGTCAAGGCATTGGATGATAAGACCCTAGTTGTCGACCTGGAAATTCCTACTCCTGAATTCCTGGAACTGACCTCTCATTCGCTCTATTCTCCGATAAACCAGAAAAATGAGAATATGCATCCTAACTGGGCCTCCCAAAGCGGCGAAGAAATTTATGTCTGCAACGGCCCTTTTAGATTGAAGAAATCGCTCCAAACCGGAGGCTATGAATTTGTCAAAAATGAGCGCTATTGGGACCATTCATCCGTTAAGTTAAATAGGATCCTTATCACACAAAACAGCGCTGAAACAGCCTATCAGATGTTTCAGAATGATGAATTAGAATGGATGGGCCGTCCGATGCACCCTTGGGAGCCACGCTTCAATAAGGAGGGAGGGAACGTGCTCACTGAGAATCCGCTTCGAGTCCACTGGTGTTCTTTTAATACACAGCGCTTCCCCTTTGACAATTTGAAAATTCGCCAGGCTTTTAATTTTGCCTTAGATCGGAAAAAAATTGCCAAGCAACTAGACGATAAATCGATCCCATTTTTCTCCCCGTTGCCCTATAACCATTCACAGGTCAAAGATGAGGCTCGCCTCTCCTCAGACAAAAAATTGGCTGTGCAACTCTTCGAACAAGGATTGAAAGAGCTTGGGTTAACTCGCAAAAATTTCCCTGTACTCACCTTAATCGCTTTCAAGAGCAAGCACATTTTGGAGCTCAGTCAAATGCTCATCAGGCAATGGGAAGAAACATTTGGAATCGTTTGCCGCCTTGAGGAATATGACTTTAACCTTCTCTTCTCTAAAATGACGACAGGGGAGTATCAGCTTGGGGTGATCGCTTGGAAATCGGCGATCAATGATCCGAGCTATACCCTTAACCTTTTTGAATTTAAGACCAACCGGGTCAACTTCTCTAAATGGGAACATCCCAACTACCAAAAACTTCTGCAAATGGCCAAGAAAGAGGTGATTCCGGACAGAAGGTTAGATCTATTTCGACAAACCGAAGCTATTCTGATTGAAGAGTGTCCTGTCTTCAGCGTCAACGCAGTGATGGACACCTACATGCACAAAAAACGGCTAAAAGATGCTTTCTCTGCAGTGACTGGGAACATCGATTTCAAGAATGCCTCGATCGTCCCATAATTTTTTGGATATGCAACTTTTTTCTTTTCCAAAAATGTTTAGATCGTATAAACTTGATCCG
Organism: Parachlamydiales bacterium; assembly: GCA_020050965.1. Classification (GTDB taxonomy): domain Bacteria; phylum Chlamydiota; class Chlamydiia; order Chlamydiales; family Rhabdochlamydiaceae; genus Sacchariniichlamydia. Next base: position 24,881 of record JAGVJV010000286.1, on the reverse strand, counting down.
TTTTTTGAAGCATCCATAAAGTATGGTGCAAACCCACAAGAGGTATCAAATGGCTACGATGTTTAGAAATCAGTGTTTTGAAAGTAATGCTCAAGGCAAAGTGTTTTTTGATGCCGATGCAGAACTAAGAAAGCATTCTTGGCATCCACAAATGACAGCTTCACAAGCTGAAGAGGCTCTTACAAATCAGCCTCCCTATACCTATATTACCCGTCCTCGAGAAACCGAGAGGGGTTTTATCATTTCTTTTGTCAACCCAATGGGTTGTATTGAGCATCATTATTTTACCTTAATAGATAGTAAATATGGCATTTGGAGAAATAGTTCTCCTGAGCACGTTGGAAGTCTACAGAAAGTGATCTGTGATATGATGGAATGCGAAATACTCGACTGCAAGCCGCTATAATATAAATTTTTGATCTTTCCCCCATTCTGGGGCTATAAGAGGCCGCTCATACTGAACGGTCTCTTGTTTTTTTAATATTCATTAAGCTCTTTGCAGATTTTGGCCTTATATAATTCGCTTTCTAGTTTCCACAATTCCCTAGATTCACCGATATCCGATTCTCTTAATAGTTTGATCCCCGCCTGAGCTGCCAAAATTACTGCATCCCAATCTTCAGTTTTTTTGCTATAGAGAACCCAAAGATAGCAGACCTTTGACTTTAAAACCGGAGTTTCAGCTAAGTCCCGAGCTTTCTTTAACCATTGCGCCGCCTCGGTAAATTCCGTGGATGCTATTAAGCACCTTGCATAGCGGCAGAAAACAGTGAATTTGTCATGGGGACTGAGGTCATTCAGAACGCTGGCTTTTTGCAGGATCGCCTTGGTCTCATCGCCCCTATTTTGCTTCTGCAAGGAATTATAGATTTGTGATAAATACCGCCAGCACATCGTATCATATTGGGGTGTTGCTGGTAAAGTCTTCAATAGCACAAGCCCTTGTCTCGCATATCGCTCCGCTGCTACAGCTTCGTCGCATTTATTGAAGATAAATGCAGCCCGGAAGAGTAATTCAACTAGCTGATCTTTCCGAAATCCATCCTTAGCAAACATTTGAGAAATACATTTCTTAGCCCCTTTATATTCTTTTACTTTAATTAAAGTGTCCAATAAAGGAATAGTAAATCCAGATTTGGGAAGGTTGTTGTTTATTTTAGTATCTATGGTCATAAATATTTGACAATTCCATTGTCTAATAGTATACTCCTTTCATCTTTAAGAGGAAATATGATCGTAGGGATAGATTTAGGGACGACCAATAGTTTAATAGCAGTGTGGGAAGAGGGGAAGCCCAAATTAATCCCAAACAGCCAAGGGACATTTTTGACCCCGTCGATCATCAGCCTAGATAGCTCTGGGAACATCATCGTAGGGAAGCCGACAAGTAATAATCCTTTTTTAGCCAATTTTAAGCGGTATATGGGGACCAATAAGGTGCTTCATTTGGGGCCTCATTCCTTTCGTCCTGAAGAGCTTAGCGCACTAGTACTGCAGAGCCTGATTCGCGATGCTGAGACCTATCTCAAGACAAAAATAACCGAGGCGGTGATCACCGTGCCGGCCTATTTTAACGACACCCAAAGGAAGGCGACCCGTATGGCAGGGCAACTTGCTGGCCTAAAGGTGGAACGGCTCCTCAACGAACCGACCGCCGCTGCCCTGGCTTATGGGCTGCATAATCGGGATGGGGAGTCCAAATTTCTGATTTTCGACTTAGGAGGCGGCACATTCGACGTCTCGATTGTCGAGCTTTTTAGCGGCGTAATCGAGGTGAGGTCTAGCGCCGGGGACAATCGTCTGGGCGGCGAGGACTTTACAGATGCTTTAGAGCAATATCTCGTGCATGAGATGATGAAGAGGCACCAGATCGATTACAATGGATTTGACGAAAGCCAAAGGACCAGGATGCGGCAGGAAACGCAGAAGGTCCTCCACCTACTGAGCGGCAAAGATGAAGTGCTGTTCCAATTCGATGGGACAGAGATTTTGGTGACAGTTGCCAAATTCAATGAACTCGTCGCGCCACTCATGGAGAGGATTAAGATCCCCCTTGAGAAAGCGCTGCGCGATGCCCGGATTTTGCCCGATCAGCTCGATTTAGTCATTTTAGTGGGAGGCGCTACCCGGATGCCGGTTATCGCTAGTGAAGTGGCAAAGATGTTTGGGAAATTCCCGCAGATGGTTCTCCACCCCGATGAGGCGGTAGGTCTTGGCGCGGCAGTGCAGGCGGCTTTAAAAGAGCAGCACCGCGATCTTGCCGATGTGGTGATCACCGATGTGTGCCCCTATTCGCTCGGCACCGATGTGCGGGCTTATAAAAATCGGCATGGAAGTGGGACTAAATTTTATCCGATTATCGAGAGGAATACCACTATTCCTGCTAGCCGTGTGGAGAGGCTTGTCACCACTAACGACTACCAAACGCAGGTATTGATTCCCGTCTACCAGGGGGAAAGCTACAATGTCGATGAGAATGTCAAAATCGGCGAACTTTCCATCGCGCTTCCTCGGGCGAAAGCTGGCGAAGAGCCATTTGAGGTCCGCTTTACCTACGATATTAATGGACTCCTTGAAGTAGAGGTGACCGTTGTAAGCACGGGCATAAAGAAAACGGCCCTGTTCAGCAACCAAAATCATGAGCTCTCCGAAAATGAAATTAAAGCCTGTTTAGAAAAACTTCAGAGCCTAAAAGTCCACCCGCGCGATCGAATCGAAAATCGGCAAGTGCTGGCCGAGCTGGAAAATCTCTACTCATTCTTTAAAGGGGAAGAGCGCGAGGAAATCGACGAGCAGATTAGCCTATTTCTGTCGATTCTAGAGACCCAAGATCAAGAGCAGATTGCAGAGGAGCGCCTTCTGGCCTTAGAATTTATTGAAACTTTTCAAAGGCTATTTTAATGACTCTCGAATCTCCACTGCTGCGCGCTGCCCGTCTTGATTCCTTTACGCTCCTATGTCAACTGCTCGATGCAGGAGAAGACCCCAACCAGACCAATAGCGAAGGTGAAACGGCCTTAATTTTGGCAGTACAACGGGGATTTGCAAAAGCTGTAAAACGTCTTCTGGAAGCAGGTGCCGATCCCCTAAAAAATGGGGGAGATATTACCAAAGGTACTTGTTCCAATGCCCTTAATTTTGCAGTCCATCACGGGGATTGGGAGATCATTAGCGCCGTGATGAGTAAGCTCGATTCAAGCACTTATACCGGGATGTTGTATGCGAATACTGTCGCGGCTGGTTTCACCCGATTTATCGATCGGACCTGCTTGGAGAAGTTAGATGTCTCTTGTCAACCCGTTGCTTTTGATTCTCTTTCTCCCATTTTTCAAGCTATCATTCAAAATGACCTCGCCGCTTTTAATCTGGATACTGATTTGCATGAAACTTTAAGCAATGGTCTTGCCCCGCTCCATCTTGCTATTGCTCTTAGTCGAAATGAAATGGTGGATCTATTGCTAGATCGCGGTGTGGATATTAACCAAACAGCACCGCACTATCATTATTCGCCCCTTTTTGTCGCTGTGCATACTCAGAACAAGCACGCCTATCGCAGGCTGATGGATCTTGGCGCACAGGATCCTCCTTCTCACTTAAAGCACACCGCCCTTTTTGCAGCGGTTTATTGGAATGAACTAGAGATCGTCAAGGAACTCATTGCCCGCGGCTCTGATCCCAAACAATATGCTCAGGAAGGTTATTGCACATTGGTCTATTCTGCAGCGAGGTTTGGCTTGATCGGCATGTTAAAATATCTGCTCACTTTGGGACTCCATCCTGATTGGGATCCTGAAGGAAAAGAGATCTATACAGAACTCTTTTATGGCTCTGCGTACACCGCGCTCACTGCTGCAGCCTTAAACGGGCATGTCGAAGTGGTCGAAGTTCTCCTGAATGCAGGTGCCGACCCCAATCGCCCTTCCAACGGTATTCCTCCACTCCATTTTGCGATGCCTTGCTACCGTTTTCCACTGAGCGAGACGATCGATTATTTTGCCCTAGTCGAAAAATATAAAAAGATGATCGACCTTCTCATTGCCCATGGGGCCAAGATTGACGCCAAATGCCTAATCAAGGCCTATGCCACTGGACAAAAAGAGATCGCTGAGCATTTAGTCAAATGCGGCGCTCCTGCAGATGAAAAAGATTTAAGGGGGAAAATTCCCTGCGAGTACGAACGATGAAGTCAATTTGGAATATTTTAGGGATTGAACCGACCTCAGATGCTAAGGCAATCCGCACAGCCTATGCTCTGCGCCTTAAAGAAACCAAGCCCGAGGTAGATCCAGAGGGGTTTCAGAAACTGCGAGAGGCCTACGAAAAAGCGCTTAAAGCAGAGCCAGCAACTTTTGTCGCACCTTCCCAAAGTGAGAAAAAGCCTACTTGGATACCCAAAGCCGATCCTATCGAACAAGAAGAGGAGCAGGGGCAAAGGAAAGTCTCTCTGCCCAAAGCCGCCCCCCTTGACAACCTGCCCAAAAAATCTGAGGCTGAGCAATTCGCATCCAAGCTGCTTGGAGAATTTACTGAAACTTATGACCCCAAACTCCTACGCAAATGGAAAAAAGAGGGGGCTTTTAACCACTTAGGGGTCTCCCACTACTTTCAAGAGGGGCTTCTGGAGTTACTTTCGAACGAAAATGATAAGTACCTATTCTTAACTGCCTTTCTCCTTTTCGGTTGGAACGATTTGCGTCAAAAACGGAGCCATCCTTTTGCCAAGCAATTAGAAGCGATCATTCGAGAAGGGGATTTATATGTAGTGGAATATTTGCTCGACTATTCTGCTTCTCCCGATAAATTGATGTTTTCGGTCGACGATGCTTTAAAAAAAGGTCACTTTGACATTGCTCAGCTGCTCCTTGAGCAGATTGACCCAGCCCATGCCATCTATATCCGAAACATCCGCTATAACCTGTGGCATTACGGATTTATTTCCTACTTCGACGATGAAAATTTGACACAGACAGCGCTTCCCCCCTTGCACATGGCAATCCTGAATCATGAGCATGATCAATTTGATGATCTAATCGAATCCGATGCCGATCTTAACGAGCGGGTCGCCCCCTCCTACCTCTCGCCGCTGTTTATTGCTGTAAAAGTCCAAAACTATTATGCCTATCGCAAACTGATCGAGCTCGGCGCCCTTGACCTGCCCAATTCTTGCACCCATACTGCCCTCATGGCTGCGGTCTACAACAACGATCTACCGATTGTGAAAGAACTCCTTGCGCGTGGCTCCGATCCTTATCAATGCTCATCTAAAATCAGTTACACACTCCTCTTTGCTGCTGCCCATTATGGCCACCATGAGGTGCTCAAATTCCTTTTAGACTACGGTCTTCACCCTGATGATGTAGGAGGATACCCATGGGATCGTTACCGTATCCGGTATCCTGAGCACGCAGAAAGGCCCAGCACCCCTTTATGCACATCCGTAGCCCGTTTAGATCCTGAAATGGTAGAGATGCTACTCAAAGCGGGGGCAGACCCTAATCGGAAATCGAGCGGTATCCCTCCTCTGCACTGGGCCCTCCCAAAGTTCTTCACTCAAGAGTCGATTGAATTATCGCACGTGATCATCGGCCTTCTCCTCGAAGCAGGCGCCGACATCCACCTGCAATCTGACGATGGGCAAACCTTGCTCGACAAGGCTACTAAATATGGACATCCGGCCACCGTCGCCTGCATCAATGAAATATTGAATCCAACAAAAGGATAGGAAAAACAAGCGGGTCTGAGCCCTTCCCCCTAGTGAGAAAGGCTCAGACGCGCTTGCTGGGATTCTATTTTTTTGCCGCTTTCAACCCGCCCATCGGTAGGCTTTTGAATCATTTTCGGTAGAGCAATCTGAGTTAAGCAGTCTCAGTCTCTGCAGGCTCTGAATTTTGCTCCCATTTTTTGATTTCCTCTTCCATCAATGAAATCATGAATCTCTCTTCATTTTTAAAAGAGGTGCGCTTGGGATCTAATTGGTTTAGTTCTTTAATCATTTCGCTTGCACGATATAATTTTTTTTTGCGGATAAGAGTGTAAGCGCAATCGACTGCACAGCGAGCTGCTTCTTTAATTTTCGTTTGTTTTTTTAGCGCTCCAATGCACTCTCTTTCAAAATAAAGTCCCTTCTTAAAGGCAAATAGGGCAACAGCATAGGCCTTTTCAAATTTCTTTTTATCCGTATAAAAATATAAGAGCCTTTTTGTCGTTTTTTCGATACCTGATAAGTCATTTTGCAGGGATAGAATCGCCAGTTCTCTACGACCTAGCGACCCAGTTTCTCCATCAAATCGGTACCCATGCGGATCTTTTTCCCAATCCACATACCATTGATGAGAAGTCCTGTTCTTGAAAACCTTAAAAATGATCGTGAATGCTCTTGCTGCTTGGTCCGGGAATCTCCTAAGCACCCCATCCAAAATTTTGCATGCAGCTCTTTTCATGGTCGGAGTGTCGCGACATTTATTAAGAATATCTTTTATTCCATTTTTCAAATCGTTGTCGCAATTAAATTCCAATATACACTTTTCATAGTATTGATTTTCTACATTGGATGCTTCATAAATTTTAGCGAGAGCAGTGTATATTCGTATCCTTTCAATTTTTTGATCCACAGGAATCTTGTTTAGCTTTGCGAGTTGCATGAGTGGATCTTTTGCAGATTTTTGATAACAGGCATCGTTTTGACCAGAAGACAACAGATAGGCAGTCAGATAACGGAGATATTTGCTTTTCTCATCCTCTTTTTTTGTTAAATCCGCAAGGGCTGCATCATACTTTTCATTTGGAAAGCACACATAAGCTCTTGTTAAATAAACCCTTTTCTTTTCCGGATCTTTTATTTTTTGGCCCAGACTAAAATAGACTGAACCAGCTCGCACCAACTTTTTTCGGGCAAAAAGAAAATCGGCATAGAGCAGCATAGCGCTAGCGGAGCTTTCGCTTAAGGATTTATTCAATAACTCACTATCTGCAAAACGTTTTAGCGCCTCTTGAGCAAGAGTCGGAGAATTATCGAGGATTTTTAGAAATTCTTTTAGGGCCTTTTTAACACGGGGTTCTTCTGGACTGGACTTTAAAATGGAATCTGCCCGACTTTTAAAATGGCCTAGATCCTCTTTGCGGACCTGAAATTTGACCACTCCATCAACAATCTCTGGAACATATCCCATCTGGATATAATTCTGAATGGATTCCTTTCTTGAAAGGGTCAAAGGAGTTTCAAGCTCGAGCATGTGAGGTTTAGATATACCTTTAGAAGGGGTTTCCACCCATGCTTCCCTCGTCCCTATTAAAAAGATTTGCTCGCCATTAGTATAACAAGCGAGAAATTGGGGATGATCCATGAAAAAAGCATTTGGTCCTAAAAAGCCTTCTTTCTTTGTCTCACGCGGAGAAGGCTCTAACTCCAAATTTTCAGGGCTTGCGCTACTTAATAAGCAAAGCGTCCTTTGCCGAGTTGCATCAAAAGATGCCCAATTCTTATCGATTGCATTTAATTTAGAAAAATAGGGAGGAATATCATCTATCTTGTTTGATTCATAGGCTTGAATAATGTTTCGATATATAAGTTCTGCACCTTCAGCAACTTTATTATTCCTCCTAAGGGCTTCAGCGTATTTGAGGATTGAGTTCATATCACCCAACCTATCGAACATGAGTTTTGCAATGATCTCAGCCTTGCGCCAGTTTTCTTTTTTTACATAATGACTCCACAGTATTGTAAGCTTGGTCTCGATATTCCCTTTAATTTTTGTTTTTAATGCTAAACCAAGGTCATACTTTACATTTTTTGGATCAACTTCTTTTTGTATTGGAGTTGGACTGCTCACTTCTAGTCCTTTAGTCTGGACAGGCGTTGAATCTTCTTTTGAACCACCTTTCACAAGCCCTTTCAATTTTTTGAGCTGTTCGCCAGGCGATCTTACAAGTTTTAAACTTCCGGGAGAAGGTGCATCAGCAGCACTGGAATGCCGGGCTGAAATTATTGGACTGAGGCCTGCTGCACTAGAAGCTCCGGAATTCCTTGGCGAGGGATTTCTCTGAGGTCCGGGTGTTGAATCCCTAGAAGATCGGTGAGTTTTTGCATCTGAGTCTTTTTCTTTGGTAGGACTTTTGCTCAGCGACTTCATAAATTCCATTGGACTTGCGAGCGTAGATCGTCTTTCACGAGTAACTTTTACAGGATTAGACTCTTTTGGTTTTTCCAGGAGTTTTCTTGCATTGCAAATGGCCTGTTCATCACTCGCTTCTGGGTCTGCAAGCGCAAGGAGGGGATTGTCTCCATTTAGTTTAGCTGCATCGAATGCCCGCTGAGCAGAATCTGCCATTGCTTTGGCTTTTGCCTCTAAATGATTTGTGAGATTTTTTGTCTTTAATTTGCTGCATAACTCATCCATGCTGTCTGCAGCATGCTTTGTTTGCAAATAAACATATAAATAGTAATTTTTTACCCTGTCTGAGTTGCTGCCGAACAGCTCTTCTAGATTCCTCAAAGCTCCTTCTGAGGATGGATTGCAATGTAGTGCACCTTCGTAATCAGAGGCTGCCTGGTCGGTATCTCCTCGCTTAAAGGCCATATCGCCAACAGATAGGTATATTGCAACTGCATTATTGTAGTCTTGTTGAAGGGAATAAAAAAAGGCTTGGATCCGTCGGATATTTTCCTTGGAGTCTTTCTCTATGATTGCTTCAATAAGCTGTTGAGCAACCGTAAGATCCTTTACAGTTTTTGCATTTGTAATAGCCTCTCTGAATTCTTTAAGAAGATCGCAGACAGGTTCTTTAGTGTTTTCTTTTGTCAGTTCATCGCAAAGCATTTGAAGCTTGCTTTGTACAGTCGGATCTATACTACCACGCTCCATTGGAGGTCTCAATTTTACCTTTTTGCCCTCCAATTTTGGTACAAATCCCTGGGTTAGCAACAGATGCTGAATGAACTTCTTGGTATAAAGAGGCAATAGCTCGGGATGCTGTATAGAGTCATCGCCTGGTTTGGCAACCGCAGTGGTTGGAATGATCAAAGGAACTTCTTCCGTTGAACCATTTTTAAAAGATCTAATCTCTGCAGTTTTACCTTTTAAGCGACAAGCGGTATCAACGGTGACAAAGTGGGTTTCATAATCTAGAAGATGGGCTCGAGTAAGGACTCCTGGTGTGCTCATTTTTTAGCTCCCTCATAAAAGGTTTTCAAAGAATTTTACCTAAAGGGGATCTTTGTACACGACAAAAAAGTGAATCATCGGATTAAACAGCCCCGTGCTTTTTTAAAAACTCGGCCATTTCAGCATTATCGTTCCGTAAAGCTGTTTGAAGCGGGGTTTCTCCATTGTAATCTGTTTGATTAATATTGGCGCCAGCCTTGAGCAAAACAGAGCAGACTTCCCTATTGTTTTCCCATACAGCAGTATGAAGAGGTGTATCTCCACAGGAATCTATAAGATCCAAGTTCGCTCCAAGTGAGATGAGCAACTCTACCATCGCAGCTTTTTTATGAAAGATGGCCTGGTGGAGAGGTCTTGAGCGGGTTTCATTCTCATCGATGTTAACTTCTATATTGACATCAGCCCCATGGCTGACTAGAAATTTTACCATCTCCTGGTTATTATAATTCAGTGCTTGCGTAAGAGCTGATTCGCACCAACCGCCTACGGCGTTAATATCTGCACCACAATCGACCAGATATCTCACAATGGGATCTGTTTTTTCTGCATCTCTACTATAAAAAGCGCAAATGAGAGGGGTTTCTCCATCTGAAGTCCCTTGTACATTGACATTCGCTCCATGATCAACTAGTAACTTAGTGACTTCAAAATTTCCGATCTTGGCAGCTTCGATCAAAGCATAGGAGGTGTAAATGTAATCACCTGACATTATACTTGGAATCCCAACCATGCGAGGATGATTTAGGTCTGTTCCATCGGCGATGAGTTGTTTAATGATGGATATATTGCCTTCTTTTACTGCCTCAAAGAGGTCGTCGAGTCGATCTTCATAGATCAAACTTATTTCAGGGTCCTCAATACGACATTCTACTGTCCCTTTACATAAACCTTTTAAATAAAAGTGCTTTTCACCTGTACCACCACGTATTTCGCAAATCCGATAGAGGCTATTGAGAATCTCATTCCTATTCTCTGGTAAAATTTCCAAGCATGACCAATTGGTTATTTCTAAAATCACATTCTTGTAAGGCGTTCCATCCATGCCGATTTTTAAAATTTTCTCCTCAGGAGAGAATTTCAAAACATAAGCCAGGCTAAATCCCAGTTCCTCAATCTTAAAATTTTCAAGGTTCATATTTTTGCCTCGGGTAATTTGTACTGGTTCAAAGTTTTCAAAACCCGCCTAAATCCTTCTATCTGATCCGTGCCGCCTAGGGATGATGCATTGACGTAAAGCCGGCCGCCCTGGGTTGTATGCCCTCTTGCCATATGGATGTGGCCAAAAATGTGCAGAATTATTTTAGTTTGCAAAATCGTCTCGTGTAGATCCTCGCAGCCGTAATTCTTGCCGAGAATTTCATCCAGGATTCCGTAGGGGGGGCCATGGGTGATTAAAAGCTCTGTATCTTTAGGAATGAGGTCCCAATGTTTACGAATGTCTTCGCCCCGCTCCCGATGAAAGGCTCTATCGGAGGCAGTTGGAAAAATCGGGCTGCCCCAGATCTTGATTCCCTCTATGATACAGCCCGAATCATTGAGAAGAGTAATCCCTCTTTTTTTGCACTCTTCATCGAGGTGCTCAGGAATAAGGTCAAAAACCGTATCGTGGTTGCCAGGGACGAGGAGGCGATAAGTGTAATTTTGAGCTTCAAACCAGGTTAAAAACTCAAGAACCTCATCGATTTCTCCATCGTGAGAGCAGTCGCCAGCATGGATCAGAAGATCGCCACCTGGCAGGTCGAGTTCCCCATGACGGCCATGGGTATCGGAAATGCAGTCGATGATCAATTATTTTTCCTTTTGATTTGAGAGTCTATGGATGATACCATATTTTCTAAATATTCTCGAGGATTCCCCATGAGCTATAAATTTTTTTTAGCACTTTTGATCTGTGGTATATCTATTCTAGGCGCAAGTTCGAGGGAAAACTGGTATAGAGACTCTCCCTTGCTAAAATCCCTTGATGAAAATGACCTGACGGCTAGTCGAGAGCTGCTTGAAATGGGAGCCGATATCCATCATAGAGATTTTATGTGGGAGACCGCCATACATGTTGCCTGCAGAAGAGGATTGATTGATTTCGTCAAAATGCTTCTTGATAAAGGGGCTGATGTCAATTGCAGAACCAAATATAACTCGACTCCTATCCGGATAGCCTTGGAGAACGATGATCTGGAGCTTTTTCGTCTCCTCCTTGAAAGGGGGGCCAAAGTGAATGAGCCGATCTTCCTCCAAGATTCTCTTTTAGATGCAGCGATCTACAGAGAAAATGCCCTAGAATTCATCAAACTTCTACTTCAATATGGCTTTGATCTAAAAGCTCCCTGCGCCTCTGGTTACAACCTCTTAACTAAAGGGCTGTTTACTGCGCTTGATTGGGGTAAGGACGATGAGGTTATCCTCTTTCTGATCCGCAAAGGGGCCAAAATCGATGCGCGAAGATTTGGTCGAGTCACCCCATTGCACATAGCAGCAAGAAGTGGGCAGGCCGAAGTGGTGAAGTACTTGATCAAAAGGGGAGCCGACATTGAAGCCATCGATGAAGACGGATCGACCCCGCTTCACTACGCAGCTCAGGAGGGGAAATTAGCAGTTGTGGAAGCTTTAATTAAGAAAGGAGCCCATTGTAATCGGCTCAATAGCCGTCAAAGCACTCCCTTATTCTTGGCTGTAGTGCTAAATGCAAAGGAAGTGGCTGCCTATTTACTACAGCACGGGGCAAAAGTCAACCTTCACGATGACCGAGGAAATACCCCTTTGCATGAGATCCATTCCGCTGAAATAGGGGAATTGCTCCTTTCGCATGGAGCCGATCTGGAAGCGCTAAATCATGAGGGAAGTACCCCACTGATGCGATCCATTGAAAATCAAAAAGGGACGACTCAATTCCTCATTAACAAAGGGGCCAATATCCATGCATGTGACTATCTAGGTCGTTCTACCTTGTTGCATGCCATCACGTGGTCCTATACCCATTTAGCCTCCTATCTCATCGAAGCCGGAGTCGACATCCATGGCTCAGATTATTCTGATGAAACACCTCTATGTATGGCGGTGAAAGCTAACAATGAGATATTGGTGAGAAAGCTGCTGGAAAAAGGGGCGTCAGTTGCAGTCAAAAGTCGTAGCGATATGAGCTTATTGGACTGCGCCACATCGAATCCTAGCGTTGAAATCGTCAAGCTGCTGCTGGAAAAAGGGGCAGATTTAAGCGAAAAAGGAAATTATCTACACAATGCGATCTCAAATTTTGGCTCATTTGAGATGGTCCAGCTTTTAGTAAAAAAAGGGGCTGACATCAACGCTCGCGATTATAGGGAAGAGACCCCTTTACATGCGGCCTGCAATAGAGGAGATCTTTTCACTGTCCGCTTTCTTGTCGAAAATGGGGCAGATATCCATGCTGAGGGCTATGAATGTGAAACTCCCTTAGTAAGGGCCCTCTACAGTTCAAAAGTCGAAATCGTCGATTACCTCCTTGAAAAAGGGGCTGAGGCCGATCGCATTTTTGATGATGGACATACCCCTTTGATGGTTGCTGCAAACAGCGGGAATCTGGCCATTGTGGATCGACTCCTGAAGGCCGGAGCTAAAATCGATGCGAGAGATGGCCAGGGCTTTACCCCACTTATGCATGCAATTATCAATCAAAATGAAAACGTTATCCAATACTTAATTGATCAAGGAGCAAATCTACACGCTGTTAGCGAAAAAAAGGAAAACTGCCTCCACCTTGCAGCAGAGTTTGGTTGCCTCTCTTTAGCTAAGCTATGCCTAGAGAAAGGGTTCGATCCAAATGCACAAGATGATGATGGGCGCACACCCCTTAACTATGCCCTCTCATGTCACCATCCCGATATCGCCTATCTTTTGCTAGAAAAGGGGAAGATCACCTCAGAAATAGTCTACGATGATGATAGTTGGAACTATTGCGGTGTGACAAAATGACACTATTTATTAGCAGTGAATTCAGGGTCATCCTGTAAGGAAATATCTGCACATCGAAGAGCTTCAGGGTTTTGCTTCACAGCCGCAAGGACAATCTCTCGGTCATTCTTGAGTTCATCGCTTATAAATTCAAGATTTAATCCGTCTCGCTTCACATCTTCAAGGGCTTTTTCTCTTTCTCTCATATTCATGGTTTGTTTTGTTAAATTAAAAATGAAATAACTAATACTAATAAAGGTAAGATAGAATATAAATAAACTTTATTGACATTTCTTTTTATATAGTGTGACCAAAGTTTCGCGATGAAGATGATCATCAATAATGGAATGGCTACAGCAATCGATACCCACAAAAAGCCTAGCATTGGATAAAGGGAATACCAGAGTATGATCCGAATAATTTTACTCACGATGTTCCAAAGGCAGAGGATGAGGAAAAATCCATAGAGGATTGTGCAGAAAATCACCAGTTTTTTGAGTCCTTTTATATCCGCAGCTTTATTTTCTATATTCATATTTTACCTAACTTTTTCTTGCAATTTTCGGCATGAAATTCAAGCGCTTCATACCAAAACCAAAAGCGCGAGTCCATTGAGTATGATCTTCCCATAAATAGTCTTGTGAGTGAGAGAACTCCTACGAAAGGAATAAGAGCGTAAGCAGAAAGCTGAAGATTTTCTAATATTCTATCGAGGTAATGCTTTGATCCACATCTTAAAAATTCAAGCTCAAGCCATTTTAGATCTTCTTCTGTACAAAATGGAGTTTCAATTGGCGAGTCCAAAAAGCGATCATTTTGCGTTCCATGCCAATATGAGCCTCCCCATCTTATCTTTTTATGAAAAGGACTGATCTGTTTGCCATTCCATTGTAAATAATCTTGCCCAGGAATGCGCCCATAGGGTTCTCTTGAGCCATTGACAAGGGTTTGTCGATAGAGTAAGCGATGTTTGGGGAGTAGGCGTAGAGCTTTGATGCCATAAAAAAGGATGCCGATTAATCCAGCGATGGGTGCAATAGGTGAAAGCACAATCCCGTGCATCGCATAGATAGAATAGTCGACAAGCTTATCTTCGAATTGATTCATAGTGCTCGTTTCTACTACTGGAGTTGAATTCGTCGATTACCTCAAAGGAAATGGGCTTGCCCTGAAACACCTGTTCGGAAACCCGATTGATGAACTCTTGGCACTCTTCTTGATTCAGCTCACAATTAACACTCAATAGCATGTCTAAGGCTAGGGGCTGGTTTTCGGAATATAGGCCAAATGTTGCTGAAGTATCATCCCAATCGAAGGTTTCATCAATGATTCTAGAGAGGCTTTTTAGCTCTTCCCTCGTAATATGGGGGTCAGCATACAATGAATGCAGATTAGCAGTTATAAAATGGGGCCGATTTCCTCCTGAAGAAGTCTCCTGGAGTAGAGTTCGTTTATTGGCAATTGACTTCCGGTAATCGATAAAGCGTCTGGCGATGGGTGAATTAGAGAGCTTTATATTCATGGATCGGTTTAATAAGATGTTTTTGCAATTTATAATGTGAAAATGAAGCGCTCTGGCTTCACCATCAAAGTCTAAGACTGGTGCCGGCGGTCCCCCCATATATATGCATATCATAGCAGGAACGCCAAAGATAGGAATGAGAGCGAATAGAGAACCGATCAACTTTCCAAGTGTTTCTTCATCAAAAGTTTTTTTATATTCACGTCTGATAGTTTCAAGTTCAAGCCAAATTAAATCTTCGTCTGTACAAAAAGGAGTTTCAATTGGACAAACCCATCTCTGTTCCCTGCTTTTCCAATATTTATAGGTTTTTTTTTGCTTTTTTCGATGAGGGGTGATTTGCTTACCATCGCATTCCGTATAATCCTGACCTGGAACGCGACCATAGGGTTGTCTTGAGCCATTGAAGAGAGTTTGTCTATAGAGCGCGCGGTATTTTGGCAATTGGCATAGAACTTTAAAACCGTATATAGGAATACAAATTAAACCAAAGATGGGTGCAATTGGACTAAGAAGTATCCAACCTAGTCCCCAAATAGAATACTGAATGATGTTGTATAATAACTGCTTCATATTGCTCTTCTCTCTCTGGGTCGGAGATTGTTATATGTAGGGAAATAGGACTATTCTCAAAGATCTCCTTGGAAACCCGATTGATGAACTCTTGGCACCGTTCTGCTTTCAGCTCAACATTCTCATCTAAATCCATGTTTAAAGCGAGGCTGTGGTTTTCAGAGCGAAGGCTAAACATTGCTGAAGTATCATCCCAACAGAACGTTTCATCGATGATTTCAGAGAGTTTTTTCAATTGTTCTTTATGAAATCCAGAATCGGCGGTCAAAGAATGCAGCTTACGTGTCAAAAAGCTATACTGATCTTGGCTTTGTTTAATCAACTCGAGATCTTTTTGTGTAATGGCTATTGACTTCCGGTAATCGACAAATCGCTTAGCAATGAGAGAATTAGAGACCTTTTCTTGGATGGCATTCATCTGATCGATGTGTTTGGTCTTAGCTTTGATTTTTTCTTGTTTGGTCAATGGCTCAAAACAGTTCTTTATTTCTTCATCGATTAATGAGCCTGCTTCTGTTTGCTGTATTAACTTATGTTCTTCGCAGATCCTTTTTCTAAGAAAAACGCCAACCCAAACTAGAATAAAAAGTATCCCTATAATAAGTTCGATTTTCATTGGAGCTCCTTCATCTTTAAATGCATCATGTAATGGGGATGGGGGCTGTGAGAGGGGATAAATTCGCTTAAGATCTTAAAGCCCGCTTTTTGGTAGACATGGACAGCCCGCTGATTAGTCGCTTCGGGGTCTATGAGCACTTCTGAGACATGGGGAAATTGGCTAAAGAGGAACTCTTTAATCAGAATAGGTCCAAGTCCTTTCCCTAAGTAGGAGGTGTCGCCGATTAGGATGTCGAGGGTAATCGCAGCTCCTTCCTCCGAGCACCAGCAAGTGAGCTCATCAGTGGGTTTCTCGACGTTTGAGGTGATTAAAAAGGCAAAAGGGTGATCCCCATCAAAGCCGAGCCAATACTTTCCAGCAGACTTCCCATTAAGGAAATCGTCTAAATGGGTGATGGTGTTTTGGAGTCCTTGTCCATAGAACCACTCAGCTGCATGGGGTAGTGTGAGCCAATGGTGGACGAGCGAGCGATGGGCCCTGTCTACTGGTTTAAAATTAAAGCGAAACGGCCTTTCCATTCTTTTCGAATAGCCCCTTCAATGTATTCATAGTTGAGCTATCGAGTGTTCGAAGATGTCTGAATGAGGCAGTAGAGGAGGGAGGAACCCAGAGGAAAGAGCATTTATCGGCATTTTCTCGATCGTTTTTTTCATTCGACTTCTTATAGTAAGCTCTTGTCTCTTCATCTGTTGGAACAGAATTTTTGGCTTCAGCCAAGCTGCACATATGTTTTAGATCGAGGGTTGCTGCCGGCGCCATTAGAATGAGAAATTTTTTCCGATTAGGAGAAAGTCTATGAATATCATGCAGGGGTCCCTCGAATGCGAAGATGCAATGAACGCAGGTCCCTTTACTGTTAATGCCGAGAGTCTGAATCGTATCAAAAGGGCAATCGGAGGGTTTTATTCGATGACGGATCAGTCCATCGATCACCGCTTCCAATACAGGGCCATTTCCATAGGGATTATAGACCTTTTCTTGCCAGGCATCTAGTTGGGCTTGGTAATCCTTAATTTTCTCGCCAGAGAGGGCGTAGATCGCTTTGCTGACCCCATAGCCAATCGCTGCTGGGATGGCTAGTAGAATTGCCAAAGCAACCGAGGCGATCAAATTAAGGATAGGGTAATCGGTGGCGATGCCTTGAAGAACGAGATTTTTGGGCTTTTCGAGGGCGTCGCAAAGGCTATTTGCGTAATAGATGCTACGGTTTTCTTGGGGGATATTGAAGTAGGGAGCATTCATTATCATACTCCCTAACGACTTAGCTTGTGTGGGCCAAGAACTCGCAAATTAGAGGGACGTTCACGGGGAGAACAAAGGGGACCTGATCGAGTTCAGGGAGCACTTCCATTCTGCCGGCAAACTTCTCAGGCTCTTGGGAAAGGTACCCAGGAACAGAGCGAGGTTGCTCTAACGATTGTTTAACAATCGGGACATTTTGCGACTTAGGCTTAATGGAGACGATCATACCGGGCTTTACTTGGAAAGAGCGGATGTCCACTTTCTTTCCATCGACGAGGATGTGACCATGAGAGACCATTTGCTGTGCGGCAAAAATCGTTGGCGCCAATTTAAGGCGATAGACGACGGTGTCTAAGCGGCACTCAAGGAAGCGGATAAAGGCGAGAGGTGTTGGGGTTTTTGAGCGCTCTGCTTCTTTGTAGTAGCGGACAGTGATTTTTCGGCTGACCATACCATAAGAGGCTCTTAGTTTTTGCTGTTCTTCGAGCTGAACTCCGTAGTCAGACTTTTTCTTCCTTTTAGCTCCATGCATTCCAGCTGGGTTAGCCTTGTGGAGAAGGGGATTGCGAGCTCTTCCGAAGATATTAACTCCAAAACGGCGAGCGATTCGATTTTTAGGGCCGGTATAGCGAGCCATTCAAAAACTCCTTGAGATTGTTGTTCAATAGACAGTAATCATATCTGAATAGTGGTTTTTTTCACAAGAGTCTCTTGAATCGATAGTGAAAATAGGTTATCATTGTGCTCTATAAAAAAATTTTTGGAGTGGCTATGGATAAATATTTGGTAGTAGCGTTTTATTGCTATACAGAGCTTGAAGACCCCCATCTAGAGGTCAAAAGACATCATGAATTTTTGAAAGATTTGGATGCCCGGGCAAGGACCTATATCGCCTATAATGGGATCAATGGTCAAATGAGTTTTTTAAAAGAGCATGCCTATATTTACCTAGACTGGCTCAAGAGCGATCCTAGGTACGCGGCCGTCAATGTGAAGCTCGACCCTTACCATGAACATATCTTTCCTAGGGTAACGGTTAAATTCCGCCCGCAGCTCGTAGCTTTGGACTATAGCCCCGATTTATCGAATAGGGGAGAGCATGTTTCCCCAGAACAATGGGCCAAAATGCTCGAGGAGAAGGATGAAGATACCCTGCTGATCGATGTGCGCAATGACTACGAGTCGGAGATCGGTCATTTCGAAGGGGCAGAGCGGCCAAAATTGAAGACCTATCGGGAATTCCCGGCTTATGCTGCAGCCCTGGCTGAGCAAAAGGACCCTAAAAAGACCAAGGTGATGATGTACTGCACCGGGGGGATCCGCTGCGAGACCTATTCGGCGCTGCTCAAAGAAAAGGGATTTGAAGCGGTCTATCAACTCGATGGCGGGGTAATCAACTATGGCCATCAGATGGGCAATAAACACTGGAAGGGGAAGCTCTTTGTCTTCGATGACCGCCTTTCGGTGCCCCTTTCAGATGATGAGCATGAGCTGATCAGCAATTGCCACACTTGCGGCGCTGCCACCGATGCCTACTATAACTGCGCCAATATGGACTGCAATGAGCTTTTTCTATCGTGTCTAGACTGTGCGGAAAAGAGCCGGGGTTGCTGCTCAGATGAGTGCGGCCAAGCTCAGAGGGTCCGCCCTTTTGAAAAAATGGAGCGGCCAAAGCCCTTCCGGAAGTGGTATAACTATGCAGATAATAAAGGAATGAATCATGACACTTGCGCCTGTAGCTGCAAAATCTAATCCCAATCTCATTCAGACGAGTTTGATCCCAGAGGAATCTCGCAATGTGCGCTATCTGATGATCAAAGCCAAAGACTTTAGCAGTAGCGAGAATCCTCTTGTAGCGCACCTGATTCCTGCTATCTTAGCTGCTGGCTCAGTTGCTCTTTCGGCTATCAATGCCCTTTCCTATTTGTTACAGGCCCCAATTAAGATCTTGCTCAATATTGTGCAATTTCGCCCTTTAGGATTCTTCGTTGATTTTGCACAGGATCTTACGAATTTGGCAAGGAGCCTCCTGTTTGTTTCCTTAGGGGCGACTCTCATCGTAGCTGGAATATTATTCCCCAAGCCCATTTTTACCCATTTCGCCCCAGAATATTATGAATCTCTTCCTGAAAGGCTCAAACATGAGCGGGATCAGAAAATAGAGGAGACGAAGAATCTGGGAGGTGAAATAGGGCGATTAGATATGCTCAATAGGGATCAAACGGTTATACGCAGGCAAGATTTTGCTGATATAGAAGAACTTACAGCCGAGAATAAAAAGCTCAAGCAAGAAAATGAGCAACTGAAGAAAAATCTAAATGTCAAAAAAAGCTGGCAATTCCCATTCTGGAATTAGTCCTGCTCGCCTTGGTCCTGCTCTAAAAGTTCTAGGGCTGCGGCCTTAAGGGTGATCAACCCATCTTCGAAGCCAATTTCCTTCAGCAGCTCATCCAGATATCGCAATTCGGCTGACAGCTGGTCGTTAATCGATTCTAGTTCTGAAATACGCCTGTTCAGCTCATCCTCTTTTGCCATTCATAGGTCCATTTCCCCCCTTATAAGCAAAAAAAGGGCAAAGTCTAGAGGGAAAGATGGCAAAAATCTTCAAATCGCTTAGAATAAGCAATATGAAGAAGATGAATTTTTCTTTAATTATGGCTGTTTTATTGGTCGGCTGCCAAAATCAGGAAGCCGACCTAGAGTTGGGAGTTAAGGAAGGGGAGGAGTTGGATATTTCCCATTTAGCAGGAGATCCTCTACCTTCCCCTCATGAGTTCCTAATCAAGGAATCTCCTTCAATCGAATAGATTACTTCACGTTGCTTTCGCCTGGCAGTGCACTTGCCTGTGTGATCATCTGATCCATCTGGTGGAGCTCATCAAAACGTTTTTGAGAGACGCTTGAGCCGCCGTAGTACCATTCGGTCTTTGCCACTGCGTTGCCGACATAAAACTTGGTCGGTCCGTGTCGGTTGTCGTGGACCCAATGGATCTCTTGTTCGACTAGCTCTCCGTCAATGTAGTGCGTTTCAACACCGTGGCGAGCTCCATTGACAAAGAAAACATCGATCTGTTTTTTGCCATTATTGAAGTAGGTGGCTTTGCCGTGCTGCTCGTCGTCTACCCACTCTTCTACTGCCAGAGGATCGCCGTTTTCTGTAAAGACCCGTCTTTCACCATTCTTGGCATTCAAAAAGTAATGGGTAATGCTGTGAGGTGCGCCAGAGGCATAGAATTCATCTTTTTGGATGATATATCCTTTATCGATTTCATCTTTTGCCAAAAGTAGTCCATTGACATCTCGGATTGTGCGGAGGCCGATTCCTCTTTCAACTCGTGATTCGAGTTCATTATTCAAGGAGAAGTATTGGCCGTCGATGAGCTCTTCGCCCGCATAATCTTCGATGCTCTTAGGTGTCCCATCTCCATACCAAGTTGTCAAGCAGTGACGGTGGGGGGAGAGCTGCAATCTTTCTTGAATTGGCATGCCGAGGCTGTCATAAATGACTTCTTTTTTTAGATCACCTGCATTATAGAGGTAATAATATTGAACTGTCTGACTATGTGGGTGTGTATGAGTGGTTGGGCCATGTAGGCGACCATCTTCATAGGTTGCAGTGATCGTGACCCCATTCCGCAATGTTGTAATGACTTGCCCGGGGTAGTTGTTCATGCTCCATTCGGAATCGGAAACGGCATAACCATATTTGTGGATATAACGCTTGGAAATGACCTGGTTGCTGCTATTATCACCGCCGCAGCCTGCAAGAACAAGACCGACAGCCACTGGGATAGAAAATACAAAAAACTTATTCATAAAATTGACCTCAAAATTGCGCTTTTTTCTAGACTACACGATCGCCAACTTTTCCGCTATATATTGTAGAAGACGCTGATGTTCATCTTCTACTTCCTGGTACTCGATCGTTCTTTTCGGATCGCGGTATTGGAGGCGAAACGTCGCATTCTTTCTATCTTTCCCAATTTTATCACTTTTGTAAAGATCTAAAAGAAAGACATTTTCCAAAAGTGCAGATGGGAAAGAGTGAATGTCGGATAAAATTTTCCCTATGGGAACTTTTTCATCCAGTGTAATTGTCCAATCGCGCTCAGATCCGGGGAATTGGGCGATCGGCTCTGCGTGAAGTTCTTTCCGTTTTAAACGGAGTAGATCGTGTAGATTCAATTCGGCGTAGTAGACTCTTTGATCGATGCCTAAGGTGCGCAAATGCTCTGGATGGACCTCGCCAAGCGCTCCTACATTCACATCTCCTACATTGACGCGGGCCTGTCTGCCTGGATGGAAATTTTGTAAATGAGAGGGCTCAAAAATGCCGTTTTCAATGCCGATCGACGAAAGCAAATTCTCCACATACCCTTTCAAGTAGAAGAAATCGACTTTTTCTGGTTTGCTTTCGAAATGGTAAGGTTCGCTGCTTCCTGTCAAAATGATCGCAGCTTCTGACTCGCCAAAATACTCCTCTTTGTCTTTAAAGTGGATGTGACCCACTTCGAAGGCAGCAATATTGAGGTTTTGTCGATCAAGGTTGAATTTGACCACTTGGAGTAGACCCGGAAGAAGGGAAGTGCGGAGGATAGACTGGTCAATCGAAGCGGGGTGGAGCACGTGAATTTGCATCGAGCTGTCCAGCGCTTTTTCTACTGCAATTTCTGCCAATTTGGGGCTAATTAAATCGCAGGTCAGACACTCTTGCAACCCTTGAGCTACCAAGTGGGTGCGGATCTCTTCTTCAAACTGAAAGAGGGGAGCATGCGACATTGTCGAGGATGCATGACGGGGAATGGGGCGAGGAATATTGTTAAAGCCAAACATCCGGCCCACTTCTTCGACTAGGTCAATTTCAGCGCGCAAATCATTGCGGTAGGAGGGTACTTGTACTTTTAAAGTATTGCCTGTTTCAGAGAGCTCTTCAATTTCAAGACGTCCTAGCAGTATGGCGATCTCTCGAATGCTGAGATGGGTCCCGAGCAGTTGATTGGTCCGATCGGTATTTAGAGTAAGGATCGTCGGGACATGCTCCTGCTCTACAAATTCCTTCACCCCACGGGAAATTTCTCCACCTGCGACAGATGCAAGCAGCTGCGCCGCTAAATCGAGAGCCGTACCTATGCCCAGCGGGTCGATTCCTCGCTCAAAGCGGAGAGAGCTATCCGAGCGTAGGCCTAGATTTTTGGAGGTTTTGCGCACCGTTTGTGGTGTGAATTCTGCAGCTTCGATGAGCACATTGATTGTCTGTTCGTTTACGGAAGAACTCATGCCGCCCATGATTCCGGCAAAAGCCAAGGGTCCCTTTTTATCGCAGATCATCAGCGCATCGTCAGGAATTTCACGCTCTTGTCCATCGAGGGTTTGCAGAGTCCCTTTCGCTCTTTTCACAATAATCGATTTGCACTCGATTCGGTCATAATCGAACATGTGGAGCGGCTGACCGCACTCGAGCATCACCAGATTGCCAATATCGACCACATTGTTGATGCTGCGCAGACCAGATCTTTCTAGCTTTTTTTTCAGCCAATCGGGCGAGGGGGCAACTGTGATATTTTTCACTAAACGGCAGCTATACCGCTTGCATTTGTCAGAGTCTTCCACTTTGAGCACTATGTCGATGGGTTCCTTGCTCTCTTCAAAGACGATTTCCTTGCGCCTCAGTGGAATTTGCAAAATGGCCGAGAGTTCCCGAGCGATCCCGATGACACTCATGCAGTGGCCCAAATTGGGAGTGAGACCGATTTCGAAGACAATATCTCCCTCTTTTTCTTCAAATCCTTCAGCCTCTAGCCCCGCCAAAGTGAGCGCTTCAGCGATCTCCTCAGGGGAAGAGTTTAGATCCAAAAATTCTTTTAGCCAGGCAAGTGATAGTTTCATATTCAAAAATTGTTGTTTAAGCTATATCTTTATAGCACACTCATCCTACAGAAGTAAAGCAAATGGAACGAACCTACCAAGACCCTTGGGTCAAAAAAGCAAAGACCCTCACGCAAGCTCTCATCATCAGCGCCACACTCAATGTGGGGCTCCTCTCGACATTCATCTATTTTGCCGTCCGAGAGTCCAATCCGACCAACTCTTTAGAGTCGCTAGATAAAACAACGCCCTCTCAGAGCTTGGGACTCCAGCAGATCATCGCCAGTTTCAGCACTCTCTCATTTCAAGATCTGCTCGGACTGCTAGCAAGTCATGAGCACGTAGAATCTGGCCTCACGAAGCGCGATCTTGCCCTCTCTTGCCTAGTTTCCTTTCGCCATTTTAACCTCGAGCGGGCCCTTGGGGGAGCCAATCTCCAAAAGCGGGAGATCTCCTTTACACAAGAAGAGAAGCAGATCCCCCTGACCGTTTTCCCAGGCCTTGCCGACTACCAATTTGAAGCAATTGTCCAGTACGCCAAGACCGAGCGGTGGCCGCTGACTCCTCAAGGACTATTTTTGCAGATTCAGTCTAGCAGACCTCCCTATGACCCTTCACTCCTGGAAGCGTTTTACCTGAGCCCCGAGTTCCATTTCTTAAGTCTTCTGTTTTCTAAAACCGGCATCGGTCTAAAAAATGAGCATGTCGTCGCTCTACTAGCCAGCGGCGATTGGGCCACCACAAATGCAACCGCCAATCACCTACGCCAGTTTCCTGACTTTAGCCTCGATGTTAGACGAAAATTCCTCTTGGAACTAGTCAATCAAAAATCCCGCTTGGCGGCCAAAATTTTAATGGATGGCGATCAGGAATACTGCGTCAAAGCCCTCGACAATGAGCAAGTGCTTGCCCTTTGCGATCTCCTCGGAGACAAGACCACACCAGCCTTCCTCAAAGAGCTGCTCCTTAGCCCCCGAAACGACGAAATCTGGAAGAAAGCGGCGGCGATTCTCTACGATCAAGCTGCAGAAGAAGTGCCCGAAGCTCTCGACCTAGAGCTGGCCAAGCGGCGCTTCATCGAGCTCAAGGCCATCCCCAAAATAATCGCCAAAGCTCCAGTTATTGAACCCACCCCGAAAAAGCCCATGGCTAAAACCTATACAGTTGTATCAGGGGATAGCCTGTGGAAAATCGCGAATAAACACCACACGAGCGTGCAGGCCATTAAGGATAAAAACCGCATGGCTGGCGATAAACTGAAGATCGGTCAGACTCTGCTGATACCTTAAATGATTTCGAAAAAAAAACGTGACTAAAAGTATTTGAATTGCACAATGCGAGATAGGAGATATCCTATGAAAAAAAATGTTTGTGCGCTGAGTTCAATGTTCTTATTGCAGTTTCTATTCACCCCTCTCTACTCAGAACCAACAATTGACAATGAACAACCGTGTAATGAGGAGCCTGCTAAAGAGAATTGCAATGCAACGTGTGAGAATCCTTGCGATACTTGGTGCTTTGAAGATTGCTGGGATCAATGGTGTTTTTGGGACAACCTTTATGCAGGTTTTGAAGTAGGTCCTAATTGGGCATCCTGCAAGAGTGTTCATAGGTGCAAAGTCCATACAGATGTGGGGTATGCCGTTGGGGGGATCTTAGGCTATGAAATTTGCTATGGTTTTGATTTTGAGTTTGAAGTAGCTTATCGCAATAATTCAGTGGATTACATTAATAATAGGGGAGTGAAACTTTTTTCAAATCGTCATATTTGGTCTATGTCCTATTTATTTAATCTCAATTATGAATTTTCTTGCTGGTGCTTGAAACCATTTCTAGGCGCTGGGATAGGTTATTCTAGCCAGCATGGTAGATTGACTTCTTTTAATCTTCCCACTGATAAAAATTTCCACAAGTTTGCTTATCAGTTCCTCGTAGGGCTAGATTATAATATTTGGTGTGATCTGGATTTAGG
>JAGVJV010000036.1 GCA_020050965.1 Parachlamydiales bacterium | reverse complement strand
CTCGTTCAATTTTGAATTGGTCTGCAAATTGGAGGATGAAGATCGTATGATTAAAGAGATCCAACCAATTTTAGATTCAGTTAAATTTTAATGCCTTTTAAAAAATTGGATTTCCCTTTCATGCTTCATGGCCTCTTCTCGGGTATCGAACGTCCCGAGATTCCGCCTTTTGCCCGTCTTGGCGTCTTTGGAGCGGGA
Organism: Parachlamydiales bacterium; assembly: GCA_020050965.1. GTDB lineage: Bacteria > Chlamydiota > Chlamydiia > Chlamydiales > Rhabdochlamydiaceae > Sacchariniichlamydia. The sequence continues at coordinate 4,108 of JAGVJV010000036.1, read as the reverse complement.
ATAAATCCGGTATTTTCCAGACCTTAATTTACGGATCATGCTTTATCTCACTGTGAAAGGAATCGCTATGCAAATTCCCATGATAACAATGAGGGAGAATTTGAACATTCTGCGTGCCCAGAGAGTGTCATTGGTCGCTTTGAATCCTTGCAAGCCAAGGATGAGCCAACAAAGGCCCAAGACTGTAGAAACAATTAAGAATCCATATCCGGTGTAGTTAAAAAAAGTGAGCAGTGCCGCAGAGGTCGTAAACCCAACAATGTAGATTGCCATTTGGATTTTGGTGATGCGAATCCCTCTTTTGATCGGCAAAATGGGTATGCCGGCTGCTTTATAATCTTCCAGCTGAAAGATCCCGATCGCAAAGAAATGGGGCATTTGCCAAAGGGCCATTGTCATAAAGAAGATGAGGGCGCCGAGGTCAAAATGGGCAGAGACAGCGCAGTAACCTACGGTAGGGGGGAGGGCGCCGGCGACGCTGCCGATGAGCGTCCCGTGGACCGAGAAGTATTTTGAAAAGCTATAGAGGATCACATAGACAAAGAAGCCGAGGAGAGCAAGAGCTGTCGCGAGTATATTGGTGAATAACAATAAACACGCGGTCCCCATTAACCCCAAAATAATCCCAAAGGCCAAAGCAGCTTTAGTCGAGATGAGGCCTTGCACTAATGGCCGATTTTTTGTGCGGCTCATTTTTTTGTCGTGATGCCTGTCGATGTAGTTGTTGAAGACGCAGGCCGATCCGATCACGAGGCCAATTCCCAAAAGGGTCGCGAGGAATAACCATATATTAAACGCACCTTTCGAAGCGAGCGCAAATCCGCCCGCGGTGGTGACAATATTGCCAAAAATGATTCCCGGCTTGGTGAGGAGTGAATAATTGCGCGCAGTGTAGGAAAAATTGGGGATAGAGGTTTTTTCCATCACATTCCTTCCATTTTCATGGGCATTAGATTGTAGTTAAGATTATTCATGATCCAAACAGTCCCGCCGATAATGATGATCAGGACGAGGATTACAAAGAGAAAAGTGATCAGGTTCCAAGCAGGTTTACTTTCAAGGCCAAGATGGAAGAAGAAGATGAGTTGCAAAACTGCTTGTAAGATCGCAAAGCTTACGGTTGTGATATCCAATATCGAGGGAGGAAGGTGGTGATAAACATCTAATCGATAGACTGCGAAGAGAATAAGGAAAGAAAAAACAAACCCTAAAAAAAGAGGTTTTAAACTTTTATTCCAGCCATGCTCACGATCAATCATGTTAGTCTACTCCCATTAAATAGACGATTGTAAAAATAACAATCCAAACGATGTTGATGAATTGCCAAAACATTTTCAGACACATGATTCTGCGCAAATTCACCAGGTTCACTCCCTCTTTCCAAACTGAAAAGAGGATCACTGGAATCCAGAGCAGACCAAAGAGGATGTGGACTGCGACGGTGCCTATGAGGGAAAAATAGGCTGATAAAAAGGCGCTTGTCTTCCAGGTGTATCCTTGGATCATAATCTGATGGAACTCGTGCATCTGCATCCAAAAAACAGATAGGCCGATGATGAAGGTGACTAAAAAATAGAGGATCGTCAACTTCTTGTTTTCTCGATGAGCATAGGCCGCAGCGAGTCCGCTCGTGAAGCTTGCAGTCAAGAGTAAAAAGCTTTCGCCAAATGCATAGGAACGGGAAAGTAATTGTTGTGCCGTGGGGCCGCCAAATGTGCTGTCTTTTAGGACTGCATAAACAGCAAATAGGGTCCCAAACAAAATAAAGTCAGTAAGGAGGAAAAGCCAAAATCCAAAGAGGGTCTTGGAATAGGGATCGTGGTGTGTGTCGGGATAATGTTCATGACTCATGAGCGATTCCCCCTTCCATTTTTGCAAGGTCGCTGGCTGTCAAAATATATTCAGGCTCCTTTTTATAAAGGTGCGCGATCACACAGACGATGATGCCTAAAGTGCTTATGGCAGATAGCCAAAACATGTACCAAATGAGTCCAAAGCTAAGAAGAAAGCTAAAGACGCCGATATAAAAACCAATCCCGGTATTTTTGGGCATATGGATTTCATGATATTCTTTTTTCTGCGGTACTTCTCCTTTGGCTTTTTCAACCCAAAAGGGGTCTCTCGAATGCACTTCAGGTGTCACGGCGTAGTTATAAAAGGGAGGCGGCGATTTGGTCGACCACTCAAGGGTTCGTCCATTCCAAGGATCGCCAGTTGTGTCGAGATTCTTCTTTCTGTCTCTGATGCTGACAATGAGTTGCAAAATTTGGAAACCGACACCTGCCATAATGATCATCGCACCGATTCCCGCTAATTTGAAAAGAGGCTGCCAGTCTTCTACCATATAATGATTCAAGCGACGCGTAACCCCCATAAAACCGAGCAGATAAAGGGGCATGAAGGCGACAAAGAAGCCGATCAGCCAGCACCAAAAAGCATATTTGCCCAGCTTCTCATTCAAGGTAAACCCAAAGAATTTAGGGAACCAATAGGTAAAGCCTGCGAAAAAGCCGTAGACCACCCCGCCGATGATCACATTGTGAAAGTGTGCGACTAGAAATAGGCTGTTGTGAATCTGAAAGTCGGCAGCTGGAATCGACATCAAGACCCCGGTCATCCCACCGAGAGTAAAGGTGGTGATGAATCCCATAAACCAATACATCGGAGTGGTGAACTTTACCTTCCCCCGGAACATCGTAAAGAGCCAGTTGAAGATCTTGACACCGGTCGGAATAGCGATGATCATCGTCATGATTCCAAAGAAGCCGTTGACACTCGCCCCTGCGCCCATCGTGAAGAAGTGGTGGAGCCAAACGATGAATGCAAGAAAGGTGATGGCTACTAAAGCCCACACCATCGACGTATATCCAAAAAGACGCTTATGTGAAAAGACCGGAACGATTTCAGAAAAGATCCCAAAAGCAGGTAGAATCAAAATATACACCTCAGGATGACCCCACGCCCAGAAGAGGTTGATGTACATCATCGGATTGCCCCCAAACTCGGCCGAAAAGATACGGGTATCGAGAAGGCGATCTGTCGCAAGCATCGTCAAGGTGCCGGTCAAAATCGGGAAAGCGAAAACGACAAGTGTCATCGCTGTCAAGGTGGACCAGACGAAAATGGGCATTTTCATCAGCGTCATACCGCGGCAACGCATCTTGAGGATAGTCACAATGAAGTTGATTCCAGAGAGCAAAGAGCCCGCCCCCGAGACCTGGATGCTCCAGATCCAATAATCGACCCCCACCCCTGGATTATATTTCTTGCTTGCTAGCGGAGGATAAGCTGTCCAACCTGTTCCTGCATACTCTCCAATAATCAAAGAGGTCATGATGTAAAGGGCACCGAAAAAATAAAGCCAAAAGCTCAGATTATTTAAAAAGGGAAAAGCCACATCGCGCGCGCCAATTTGCATCGGCATCACCATATTGATGATCCCGAACATCACCCCCATTCCGACGAAAAGAATCATCGTCACCCCATGGGCCGTCGCCAGCTGCTGGAAGTGATCTGCCCCTAAGTATCCCATCGAATCGCCATAGGCCATCGCCTGTTGCGCCCGCATCATTAGCGCATCCGCCAACCCCTTAAGAAGCATCACAAAAGAGACGATCAAATACATGATCCCGATTTTTTTGTGATCGACCGAGGTGATCCAATCGTTCCAGAGCCATTTCCATTTTTTGTGATAGGTGATGTAAGCAAAAAGGGCCAGCGCCCCAAAGACCATCATCCCATCGGCCATGTATTCGATGAGATCGTGTCTAAAGGCATCTAAAGTCAGTCTTCCAAACATATCTTCACTTTGCAGGGGGTTCATATTTTTGCATGATCAAATCAAATAAATTCCGATCCCCTAACCGGTAATAGGAAACAGGAACATATTCAGATGGCTCAACTAGCTTTTCATAATCGGCAAATTTCAAAGTATTTCCGGACTGCTTGACTTGGGCCACCCATTTTGTAAAGTCAACCTCCGAGGTTGCTTTCGCAGTAAACGTCATCCCAGCAAAACCTGTCCCGCTGATATTCGTGGAAAGCCCCCGGTAAGAGCCCGCCTCATTTGCAATCAGATACAATTGACTGCGCATCGCCGGCATCGCAT
>JAGVJV010000092.1 GCA_020050965.1 Parachlamydiales bacterium | reverse complement strand
CCATAGGTGGCCCAAATCCCCAATTCATCGCGGCAGCAAAATAGATAGCCAATTTGCCCGCGGATCTGGTCAAAGTAGGGATTCACTGCAAAAAGGCCGAAGTTTTTATTGAGCATCCAATCGTAGGCAAGGCCTGCATTTATCCCTGACGAGCATGCTGTTTGCCAAGAGGCTGCGACGGTAATAAAACCTTGCAGCTCTACTGTTTTGGAATTTTTAAAAGGGGTTGAAGCTCTTCCAGACCATTCGTAGACGCCATAGCTTCCCCCTAGCTGTGCAGAAAAATTGCAGCCTATCGGATAGGTAAAGTTTGCCGCGGCAACTGCGCCATAAGAATTCATGAAACTTCCAGAGTAAATGCCTCGGAAATCATCTAAGGCTAGGGATAGATCTACTCCAATCGGCCAGCAGGACTCATAGAAAATCGGGACCATTTCTACGCACTCGCAGGGTTCGGCTTCATCTGCGCCAAGTGAAAGTGAAACAATCATCGTAGATAGGAAAATGGAAAAATATCGCTTCATAATACCCTCAGAGAAAGAGATTGAAATTTTTGCTCGCTATAATATAGAGTTTTCCCTACTTGGTCAATCGAGAAAAAATAGTGAAAAAATTGTTCTTGTCCCTGCTGGCTATCTTCTCCCTTTTTGGCGATAATCAAACAGCCGTTGTGTTTTTCCCCCAACCAGAAACTTCCCTCCCTTTTCGTCTCTCTATCCAACAGGCCCCTTTCTCCTTACCTGCTGGGTTACAAACCTATGTCGTAGGAAGACACAAAGACGAATTTCTTCTGCTGGCAGGCAGAACTTACGGACTCCACGGCTTCTTAGGCGACACTTTTCCAGTCTCTTCGCAAAATACGGTCGTTTATGTCATTAACTTCTCTACCGGCGCCATTGCCTCTCGTTCGCTCACCGACGCTTCAGCCGGATTGACGCAGGAACAGATCGATCAACTATCGGTCACCAATGCCGAGTATTTTCAAGGCGACGGATCCAAAACCCTCTACATGGTAGGTGGCTATGGAATCAATAGCGCAACTGGCGCACACGATACTAAATCGGTACTAACAGCTATTGATGTCCCAAATCTAATCAAATGGGTTAAAGGGGATCCCAAAGCCAAAACCGCAGCCAAATGCTTCCGGCAAGTCTCCGACCCCTTATTACAAGTCACTGGTGGAGCCCTTTACCAGGCCAATCCCCACCAGCCGAATCTCCTTGTTTTTGGGCAAAATTTTAACATCGACTACATCAATACCAACGTGAACGGGATCTACACCCATCAAGTGCGGCAATTCCAAATCATCGATTCCGGGAAGGATCTCTTAGTCCAGAACTATGACCAACCCACGCCCCTTCCACCCTATCGACGCAGAGATTTAAATGTGGTCCCGATCATGAAAAAGCGGGGCCCATCCCTAGAACAAGCCTACGTTGCTTTCGGCGGTGTTTTCACTCCAGGGAATAATTTTGGCGCCTGGACCATTCCAATCAACATCGCTCCCACTGGCTCATCCCAAATGTTAGACCCTTCCGACCCCAACGTTTTTGCGCAAGGGATGAACAACTACTCCTGCCCGACAATAGGACTTTACTCACAGAAAACCGACGACATGTACAACCTCTTCTTCGGCGGAATTAGCTTCCTCTATTCGATTAATGGCGGATTTTATAACCCGGGCGGTTCGTTCTTTGAAGATTTTGAATTGGGCTTTACTAATGATGTGACCACGATTCAGATCGATTCAAAAGGGGAATTCACCCAATACTTCATGAGCGCTACCTTCCCTGCAATCACCCCGACCTTCGGCACCGCGCCCGGACCTGTGCTTCTCTTTGGAGCAAACGCAGACTTTTTCCCCGCCGATCACCTACCCCTCTATCCCAACGGAGTGATCGCCCTCGATAAGCTTGGCTCCGACCCGATCCTCCTAGGCTATATCGTCGGCGGAATCGAAAGCTCTATGGCCGAAACCGACAGCGAAACCGGCAACGTCGATACACATGCCTCAAGCTATATTTTTACAGTAACGCTAATCCCTCACAAGGAGTGAACAATAACGATTGGAACAGGAATGACAAAGATGACCTGCTGGAGACATGTAGGGTCCTATACTGGCAGTTTTATAGCTTTTGAGACAACCATCCCAGACTGGGTCGGCAAGGGAGGGCGCATTAAAAAAATCGCTTTTGCCTTCTTGCCTATGGGATATAGTGAATCCCTATCGAGCAAAGAGGAAGGATATAGTATTGAACCAATCATGACCGATTTTAATGGACCTTATGAGTTCCACGTCACTGATTAGATGTTGAAAACAGGCGATCTTTGGATACGCTATGCCACACATATAGAAAGGCAACAAATTCTAAAAGCGATACAAAAAGGTAAAGCTCGCCTTGCCGATCCAGAGAATTACAATGCCAACTCAAAACTGAAAGACTAGTTCAAAGAATACTTATACCCAACTTTTGAGTGAACTTGGGTATAGTTCAGTTGCTCGATTTTACCGAGCAACTGTACGCTATTTCTGTACGGTTGAGCAAAGTTGTTTCCTCATCAGAATTATTCATCAATCTCTAAAAGTTCTTCTTCATCTGAAACAGTTGCTAATTTACCAAGATAATTTTCTTGAGAGATCACAGGTTTGCCACTCTCTTCTTCTAACTCTTCCCTTGCATTCCTGGCAATTCGGCCACCCATTTTGGCAGCGCTTTTGTTCTCATCAAATCCTTTAGTATCTCGATTCACCGCGATCTCTTTTGTAGCAGCTTCCCCTAACATAGAAAAGATCAGCTCTAAGTCTGTCATGTGATCTCTCAAATTTTCCTGTTGAAGCCCTTTATGCGCCTTATACTCTGTTGGAGTCATCCCAAATGTTGCTTTAGAAATTTCTGCAGTTAAAATAGCATACTCCCTTTGTAGCTTAATCCCTCTTTTATCCCATTCATCGGTTAATTGTTCACGAATAGCGATTCCGCGCATCCTCTTTTCTATCCAGGCATCGCTATATCCCTTGGCCTTATAGATCTCTCGAGTTCGCTTGGTAGCCAATTCGGGGTCTTCAATTTCCTGGATCCGCTCATATCCTACCTTAGCTAACCATTTCTTAAATGGTTCGGCCTTAGGCGACTGAATCGATTGGATAATGCGAAAAATGCCCTCTGTATTTGCACAATTCAGATTCTGCTGACCGCCAGAAGTTTCAATGGGAAGGGGGGTGACAATTTGTCCCCACCCTTTTGCGAGTTCGGGATCACGCAGCCTCATTTTTTTGATATATTCAGCAACATTTGTTGTATCTGTCAAAGCTTCAACGATATCCCTCACCACAAACCACCATTCATTTTTATG
>JAGVJV010000078.1 GCA_020050965.1 Parachlamydiales bacterium | reverse complement strand
TAGCAATCTCTTATGCATCCCTGAAGAGATCGGCTGCCTCGGCGATGCAATTTCATACCTAAATTTGAAAAATAATCAACTTAGAGAGCTTCCAGACTCTATGAGAGATTTGACTAATTTAGATTTTCTCAGCCTAGAAATGAATCATTTTACTTCACTGCCCGAATTTATTGCTGACTTAAATATATGTAGACTCCATCTGCGGAAAAATTCGCTTACCTCATTACCAACATTGCTATTACCAAATTGGCTGAATAATCTCCCCTTTACTGATGATGTGCTCTTAGATGAAATTGATCTTGATTTTGATCTTTTACCATATATTCCAGCAAATTTTTACGAAACTGTCGTTATTCTTGCAATACCAAATGAGGGTATTTACATAAGAACAGACACAGATAGACTTCCATCCGGTTCTGAATTTGGGGATGATCAATAAAACAGTCCAATCGTCAAAGAGAACCAAATTCTAGCCCTCTTCGTCATCTGCTTTGCGACACCACCCGCTCTTTTAAGGCTTATTCCTCGGTCATCCTCCACGAGGGCAAAACGGTCATCGTGGGCCTCAATAGTTTGCGCTTACTTATATTGCGACCACTCAAGTTGTGTGAATTTTGACCCACGCGAAAGCTCTCGTAGTTATCAGAGGCTGACGTGAAAACTCCGGGGAGACAGGGAGGAGGCTATCGCATTTTGGGTATAATTTCTAAAACAGCGTCAATTATACTGAAGGTGAACTTCTTCTTGTGAAGATACAAAATATTATTTATATCCAAGATAAGAGGTAGTTTTCTTGTGAAAATGACTAATAAAATAATCCTAGTGACTGGCGCAGCAAGCGGAATCGGGAAAAAGATCGCAGAGAGATTTCTTCAGGAAGGGGCTGTGGTTGTCATTGCCGATCTTGATAAGAACCGTGCAGCGGCCGCAGCTGAAGAGTTGACGCGTCATGGAGGGAAGGCGATTTCACTTGCCATGGATGTAACGCAAGAATCTCAAGTAGATCAAGGCGTTAATGAAATCACAAATGATATTGGCCCTATTGATGTCTTAGTAAGCAATGCGGGCATTCAACATATCGACCCGATCGATAAGCTGAAGTTCAGCGATTGGAAAAAAATGATGGCCGTTCACTTAGATGGAGCTTTCTTAACCACACGAGCTTGTCTGCGCTCCATGTATATGGGTAATCGAGGAGGAGCCATTATTTATATCGGTTCTGTCCATTCGAAAGAAGCCTCTGTGCTAAAAGGGCCTTATGTCACTGCCAAACATGGCTTAGAAGGGCTTTGCAAAGTTGTAGCTAAGGAAGGTGCGGCACATGGCGTCCGAGCCAACCTCATCTGCCCTGGATTCATCCGGACACCGCTTGTCGATAAACAAATCCCTGAGCAGGCGAAAACATTGGGGATAAGCGAAGAACAGGTCATCAAAGAGATGATGCTCAAAGAAACCGTCGATGGAGAATTTACAACAGAAGATGACGTAGCCAATGCAGCCCTTTTCTTTGCCTCTTTCGATTCTAATGCTTTGACGGGTCAATCACTGGTTGTTAGCCATGGATGGTGCATGCAGTGAAGATAAACGATATCAAAAAAAATGCTTTTGCAATGCCTTTTTGCCATCCTACATATCCTCCTGGCCCTTACCGGTTCATCAACCGAGAGTTTTTAATTATCACTTATGAAACAGATTTAGATAAGCTGAAAGCCGTTGTTCCAGAACCTTTAGAAGTGACAAAACCCCTAGTCAAATATGAATTTATCCGGATGCCAGATTCAAGCGGATTTGGGGACTATACCGAATCGGGGCAGGTCATCCCTGTCCTTTACAAACGCAAGCCAGGCAATTATGTCCATTCGATGTACCTAGATAGCGAGCCGCCTATCGCAGCAGGCCGAGAAATTTGGGGATTTCCCAAAACTCTGGCCAAACCCTCTTTGCGCGTGGACAGCGATGTTCTTATTGGAGAGATGTACTATCAGGGTGTTCGGGTTGCCTTGGGAACAATGGGCTATAAGTATAAGACAGCTAATATGAAAGCGATCGAAAAAGACTTTTCACAGACGCCTAATTATCTGCTAAAAATCATCCCTCATGTCGATGGAACAGCACGTATTTGCGAACTGGTCTCTCATTATTTGACTGAAGTTAAGATCAAGGGGGCTTGGGAGGGTCCTGCTGAATTGGAGCTTGTTGCCCATGTGATGGCACCTGTTGCAGAATTACCAGTCAGAAAGATAGTCTCTGCCCTCCATATTGTGAGCGATCTAACGCTCCCCTTTGGCCAAGTCGTCCACGATTATCTACTACATTAATAGAGTACTGGCCCAAGGCCTGCTGATGAACCTATCCTAATAAAATAATTTGTTGTTTTATTCGGATTCTTCCAGATCTCATTAGACAAAATTGACAGCGCCTCCTTGCCGAATCTCCAACTTTTCAGGTTGGGTATACATTGCTAAAAACCGATTTTTGTCCTTGGCTTGAGATCTCCCTTTGTCCCGCTCTGATCCTCCATTAAGGGGACAGTAATCGTTGGGCTCAATAGTTTATGACTAATTAGAAAATAACTCTCTATAGCAATGATTTTTTTTACTCCTCCCAAATCAACGATTGCATCTAATGCATGCAAATCCTAAAATGTGCAAAATGCCAATTAGAGAAATGCTAAATGCAAATTTCTTTAGAAAAAAACCTAAAGATGAAAATTTACAAGGATTTGGGACCTTCTACGGGGTTTACCTCCCTGGAATACTCTCCATGTTTGGGGCCATTATTTACCTCAGGTTCGGTTGGATCATCGGCAGTCTCGGCCTTTTCCAAACTATTCTTGTCGTTTTCATGTCCTGCTTCATCGTCTTTGTCACAGTATTATCAATCGCATCCTCTGCGACAAATCGGCATGTAGGCGGTGGCGGCACCTACTACATGGTCTCCCGATCGCTTGGAATTGAAATAGGAAGCGCCATCGGCATCCCCCTTTTCATCGCCCAAGCTCTTTTAATCTCTTTCTGTTCCGTAGGCTTCGCCGAATCCATCCATCCTTTTTTCCCAACTGTTCCTATACCGCAAATTGGACTGATTACCCTTTTTACGTTGATCGGCCTCGTCTATTTTTCCGCTGCCATTGCTCTTAAGACTCAGCTATTTATTTTTCTAATCATCATCGGATCTTTAGTCTCCCTCTTCCTGGGAAAAGGCATACCGCCAGAAAGTATTACAGAACCATTCAATGAGAGTCTGGTCAGCCCATTCTGGGTTGGCTTTGCCCTCTTTTTTCCAGCTACAACGGGAGTCGAATCCGGAGTATCGATGTCAGGGAATTTGCGATCGCCTAGGAAATCTTTGCCTTTGGGGACGATTGCTGTCTTATTGACCGGTTTTATCGTATACATGTCGATCCCTTTTTTCTTATGGACGCACGCTCCTAGAACTTTGCTTGTCAACGATACATTAATATTTCAACATGTCGCCAAATTCCAACCTCTTATCTTAGCTGGCATCTGGGCAGCAACCCTTTCAACTGTTCTCAGCGGCCTACTTGCTGCACCTAGAACTCTGCAAGCTCTGGCCTTAGATGGAGTTTTTCCTAAAGTCTTAGCGAAAGAATGGGGAAAGAATAAAGAACCGAGGATTGCCACTCTATTCTGCTTTATTTTTGCCATCATCGGCATTCTCTATGGAACTATTGACAAAATCGCACCGATTTTAACAATGTTCTATTTGATCTCCTATGCAACTCTAAATCTGGCCACGGGTCTAGAAGAACTGCTCGGCAACCCAAGCTGGCGTCCCACTTTCCGCATCCATTGGAGCATCCCGATCATGGGAGTCATCCTCTGCTTGCTTGCAATGTTCATGATTGATTCAGGCTACACTATTCTCGCTCTAATTTTCGTTATCGGCATTTACTTATTCATGAAAAGACGAAATTTAGAAATGGGTTGGGAAGACATCCGTTATGGAGTGCTCGTCTTCCTTTCCCGTTTTGCCATCTATGGACTCGCACAAAAACAGTTTTCCCAACGCTCTTGGAGGCCCAACCTCCTCGTCCTTTCAGAAAAACCTATCCAAGTCAGTCATTTAATCAATGTTGCAGCTGCAATGTGCAAAGGCAAGGGGTTTTTAACACTCGCTTCCATATTTTCCCCGAATATAATTGATTATGACCGAGCCGAGCGTTGGAAAAAAATGGTCGACAGCTCTCTAAAGGAAAATGGGATAGAAGCGCTTGTAGAATTTTGCCTAGATGAAAGCTTCTTAGCTGGGGCAAAAAAATTGCTTGGAAATTATGGAATCGGTTCAATTTCACCTAATACCATCGCTCTTGGAGAAATGAAAAGAGATGATATCCGTAAGGAATATTTAGAAATTATTGATGCCATCGCTCAAGCAAAGAAAAACATCTTAATCGTACGAGACAATCCAACGAATCTAAAGCTCGATAGCGTGATCCACATTTGGTGGGATGAGCTTAATCGAGCAAATTCTGAATTAATGCTCTTGCTGTCCCATATGCTTACATCCAATAGAGCATATAGAAAATCGGCCATATTCATAAATTGCATCGTTCCAAATGAAGTGGCTAAAGAACAGAGGCTTAAGTATTTTAATGATTTTTTATCCAAATGCCGCTTCTCAGTTACCCCCCAAATTCATATCAATAAGCCTGATCAGACACTTTGGGAGATCATGACTTCCATCTCAGCAAGTGCCGACCTAGTGCTCCTAGGCATGCAAACGCCTCAAAGCCAAGGAAATATAGAGGCATTCGGACAATACTATGACTCGCATATCTCTTTGAGTGCCAATATCCCAAATACAGTTTTTGTGTGCTGCGCAGAACAAATGGATACTAAAGAGATTTTCCATTAAAGAGTTGTAGTTATTCCTATTGAAATAATTGGTTGTCTTGGCCGAATATGAAATTATGGGAAAAAAGAAAAAAGAGATAAGCGCTACTCAACTAAAAGAAGATCTGGCTGCGGCGGTTCTGCAAGAAAGCAAAAAATGTGAAGAGTGCTACCTTTGGCTCGAGCAGCACATGCCTCCCAGTTTTTTCGAAGAGGTCTCTAAGGGCGATATTCTGCTGGTTGTCCACAGTTTGATGGGACTCGATCTTCAGGAATATTTTTCCCATATCCACCTTAAAGATTCCGCTATTAGCCTCTGCCTCGATAGCGAAGATGCCGACCTGCGCATCCTGAAGCAGTACCAAAATCACGGAATCAAGAATTACCGCACCTTCATTTCCAATAGCCCTCCCCCTTTTCCGGGGATCAAGACCAATTTGCGCGTCGCAGTGATCCACTTCACGATGGCTCCCGAGCTTGAAGACGCTGAAAAGATCCTCGATCCAAAGATAAAACAAGAGATCAAGGAACTGGTCATGGCTCGCAATGCGGCGGTCACCGAATCGGAATTCCGTAAGCTGCTGCAGGGAATGAGCCCGAGGTTTTTGCGTGCGATGACGAAAGATCGTCTAATCACGGCGCTCGACATGTTTTTTCGAGCGAAGACTCGAGATAACTGCCAATACTCGGTCAAATACAATGAGGATTGGAAAGAAGTCAAAGATCTGCCGTCGATGCAGGTGGTCTTCGCCTGGCGCAATGTCCCCAAACACCGCTTCCTCTACAATTTCGCCAAAATTGTCCACCGGCATGGCCTGACGATGCGTCGGGTCAGCGCGACCGAAATCGACCCCTATAGCCTCGATTCGATACTGATCATGTCTGTCGGGTTGCATGGCGCGAACAAAAAAGCAGCCTGGGAAGCATGCGATGTGAAAGACTTCCTCCAGGAAATGGTGACTCTCAAGTACTTTGAGGGGCAGGAGATCTTCGAGAAGCAATTTGTCGACACGGGCCTCGTGCGCGGCAACATGGGCAATCTGATCAAAGCGATGTCTAACTTCATTCACCAGACCCTCACCCATGCTGATGACAACATGTACAGCCTAAATAAAATCGAAGAAGGACTATGTCGCCATCCCGAGCTAACTGTCAAATTGACGCAGGCCTTCGAGGCCAAATTTAACCCCGAGAAGCCCGATCTCAAGCAATATGAGTCGATCAAAAAGGAATTTTTGGAACTGGTCGCCGATCTAGATACAGGCAATGCGACGATCGATACTAGGCGCAAAAACATCCTGCGGCAAGGGATGAACTTTGTCGAACATGTGCTCAAGACCAACTTCTACCGCAGCAATAAGACAGCATTTAGCTTCCGCCTTAATCCCAAATACCTCGAGTACCTCCCCTATGACCGAAAAGAGAAATTCCCGGAGCTCCCCTTCGCAGTCTTCTTC
>JAGVJV010000261.1 GCA_020050965.1 Parachlamydiales bacterium | reverse complement strand
TGCAAAAAAATTGTGATTTGACATGTCCTACGATTTACGTTATAATCAAATTATGCTTAAAACAGCTTCTTTCACATCCTCTTGTAGTACCGTCAATACGACCGGCTTCGGTCGGTAGTCTTCTCATTTTCCCATCATTTTTGTTTGAACAATATAAAAAAATTTAGGAGGATTTCGCAATGTTTAAAAAAATGCCAATTATTCTTTTGGCGCTCATCGGTCTGATTATTGCAATTGATCGTTTTATTCCAGTCGGAGTAAAGAGCGTTGTTTATGCTTTAAGTCTATCAATCAAATCGGTGATCATTTTTATTTTGCCCTTTCTGATTTTTATGCTTCTGTTTAAAACGATTTCGCAATTGTCAAAAGGGGCATCTAAATTCATCTTGCTGATCCTTGCTGCAATCTGCTGCTCAAATTTTTTATCTGTGATGGTGAGCCACCAAGTTGCTTCAGCGGTTTATAACTTAGACCTCTCCCTCGCAGCTCCTCAAGGAGTAGAAGGATTAACACCCGCCTGGACCTTTAATTTGCCAAAGCTAATCGCCAACAATCATGCGATGTTCGCCGGCATTGGTCTTGGAATCTTTTTTTCTTTTTTTAAACAATCCACCGGCCAGAAAATTGCTGCCCAATTCGACAAAATTGTGAAAGCCATTCTCAGCTGCCTCACCTTAGCCATTCCCGTCTTCATTTCGGGCTTTGTAATCAAGTTGATCCACGATAAAATGATCAAAAGCATCATCGCCGACTATTCGCTGATCTTTCTGATCGTAACCGTCTCTGTATTTACATATATCGCTTTGATTTATCTGATAGGAAGCCGCTTTAAATTCTCAAATTTTATCTCGAGCATCAAAAATATGACTCCTGCTGCAATCACAGGTTTTACCAGCATGTCGAGTGCTGCAGCCATGCCTCTCACACTACTGGCAGCAGAAAAAAATGCAGGAAAGTCGTCGCAATTGACCATCCCCCTGACCGTCAATACTCATTTGATGGGGGACTGCTTTGCGATTCCCATCTTCGCTTTTGCCGTCATGAAAAATTTTGGGATGGTCGAGCCAAGCTTGATCACTTATTTGACCTTCGCCTTTTATTTTGTCATGGCAAAATTTTCTGTCGCAGCGATCCCGGGCGGGACGATTATTGTGATGCTGCCCCTTCTGGAGAGCCAGCTGGGCTTTACTGGGGAAATGGCTTCACTGATTACTGCGCTATGCATTCTATTTGATCCTGTCATCACCTGTGCAAACATCTCTGGGAACGGAGGATTTGCGATGATTCTCTCTAAAATTAGAAGATTGCAGGTTACTCAATCATAGAATATAATAATCATCTATCAAGGAATTTTTTTATGCTAATTGAATGCCAAAATAAAATGGTTGAACTCCCTAGTGGAAGCTCTGCGAAAGATCTCGCAGAAAAACTAAACCAGCGGGGGCCGGATCAGGCGATCGCCGCAAATATCAATGGAGTTTTGAAGGATCTCGACACACCTCTAAATGATGGAGATAAAGTGATCCTGCTTAACTTTGAGGAGACTCAGGGAAAAGAGGTATTCTGGCACACTGCTGCCCACGTGCTCGCCCAAGCTATTTTGCGCCTATGGCCCGATGCCAAACCTACTATTGGTCCCCCAATTGAAAATGGCTTTTACTACGATTTTGCCGATCTGCATATTTCTGATGCCGACTTCCCCAAAATTGAAGAAGAAGTGGAGAAGATCCTCAAAGAAAATTACAAGCCGCAGCGGCACGAATTTAAAGATAAGAAAGAAGCTCTTAGCCGGTTTACTAATAACCCCTATAAGAGTGAATTGATCGGGGAATTTGAGGGGCTGATCACCGGATACTCTCAGGGAGAATATTTTGATCTTTGCCGCGGTCCTCACATGGCAGCATTAGGCAAGATCAAGGCCTTTAAAGTGATGAAGACTTCGGGCGCTTATTGGCGCGGCGATAAAGAGCGAGAGATGCTCACACGGGTCTACGGAATCGCTTTCCCTGATCGGAAGATGCTTAAAGATTATTTGCATATGCTCGAAGAGGCGAAAAAGCGGGATCACAAGATTTTAGGACCCAAATTGGATCTATTTTCCCTTAAAGAAGAGGGACCAGGAATGCCCTTCATCCACCCCCATGGGATGATCGTTTGGAACAGGTTGACGGCATTTATGCGCGACTTGCAGAGAGATGCGGGATATGTGGAAATTAAAACTCCGCAATTGCTCAATCAAGACCTCTGGCAACGGTCGGGCCACTGGGATTTCTATCGCGAAAACATGTACTATTTTGAAATTGAGAATCGGCACTTTGCGATTAAGCCGATGAACTGCCCAGGTTGCATGCTTTTCTATGGATCTGAACCTCATAGCTATCGGGAATTGCCCCTGCGCATTGCAGAGCTTGGACATGTGCATCGACACGAGGCTTCTGGAGCGTTGAATGGACTGTTCCGCGTGCGGAGCTTCCACCAAGACGATACCCACATTTTCATGCGCCCCGGCGACATTAAGAATGAGATTTTGGGCGTTCTCAAACTCGTCGAAAAAATCTATGGAACTTTCGATCTCCACTGGCGATTCGAACTTTCCACAAGACCCGAAAAGAGCATCGGAACCGATGAAGATTGGGAGATTGCAACTGCTGGCTTAAAAGGGGCGCTCGATGAGTATGGCCATCCCTATAAGATCAATGAAGGCGATGGCGCTTTCTACGGCCCTAAGATCGATATCCATGTACGGGATGCTCTAGGGAGATCGTGGCAATGCGGAACTATCCAGCTCGACATGTCACTCCCTGAAAAATTTGAGCTTACCTATGTTGACAGCGATGGAAGTCATAAGCGTCCTATCATGATCCACCGAGCGATTTTTGGTTCAGTGGAGCGGTTCTTAGGAATCTTGATCGAGCATTTTGCCGGCAGATTCCCTCTCTGGATAAGTCCAAGACAAGTGCGTCTTGTTCCGGTTGCTGAGCGGCACAATGAATATGCGCGTGCAGTTGCAGCACAAATTCATGATGCGAGATCGGAAGAG
>JAGVJV010000037.1 GCA_020050965.1 Parachlamydiales bacterium | reverse complement strand
GTGAGAGCTCTGGAATCAAAACCCTCAAAGTGGGCTACACGAGGGCCTTTGGCTATTATATCGAAGTGAGCCGCGGCCAAAATGATCGGGTACCCCCTTATTTTCACCGCCGCCAAACCCTCGTCAACGCTGACCGCTTCACCACTGAAGAGCTCAAAGAATTTGAATATAAAATCCTTTCAGCCGACGAAAAAATTGCTGCCCTAGAGACTCAACTTTTCAATGAGCTGCGCACTGAAGTTGCCTCCCATACATCCACCGTCAGACAAACAGCCCAAATCATCGCCCATATCGACTGCTTTGCTGCGCTTGCCAAAGTGACCTTAGAGCGGGATTACATCTGCCCCGTCGTCACCGATAGCACTCTCTTTGACATCGAACAAGGGCGCCACCCAGTCATCGAAGCGGCGCTTGAAAATGGCTTTATCCCCAACGACATCTATTTTGATGGAAAAACCAAACAGCTGGCACTCATCACCGGCCCCAACATGGCAGGCAAATCGACCTATATCCGCCAGGCAGCATTGCTAACCATCATGGCTCAAATGGGAAGTTACATCCCAGCTAAACGGGCCACCATCGGTCTATGCGACAAAGTCTTTAGCCGTATTGGCGCCAGCGACGACATCGCTCGTGGACAATCGACCTTTATGGTGGAGATGACTGAAACCGCCAATATTTTGCATAATGCCACCGACCGCTCACTCGTCATCCTTGACGAAATTGGCCGCGGCACCAGCACCTACGACGGAATTTCGATCGCTTGGGCTGTCGCCGACTATCTCCTCTCCACTCCCGGCAAAAAGGCCAAAACCCTCTTCGCCACCCACTACTTCGAGATGGCCGAGCTTGCTGAAAAATACCAGACCGCCTTCAACCTCAATGTCGCTGTCGAAGAGACCGGTGAGGGGATCGTTTTCTTGCGCAAAATTAAACCTGGCGTCGCAGATCAGAGTTACGGAATCCACGTCGCCCGCCTCGCAGGCCTTCCCTCGACTGCGCTTAGACAAGCCGAAAAAAAATTGCATGAGCTAGAAAAAGAGGAGCGGCACTACAAAAAACCAAGCGCGCAGCTGGATCTATTTACCGAATTCCCAGTAAATCCGCTGCAAGAAAAGCTCGCTGCAGTTGATCCCAATCAGCTCACTCCCATGGAAGCCCTCCAACTTTTGGTCCAATGGAAAAATACGATCCCAAACAACTAGACCGCTTCCCACTCGAGCCGGGCGTCTATCTGATGAAAAACGCTGCTAACGAAGTGATCTATGTCGGCAAAGCCAAGCAGCTAAAAAAACGGGTCAAGCAGTACTTCGCCTCCTCGGGCGACAGCCGCCCCATGATCCCCTACCTGCTCAAAGAAATTGCCCACATCGAAACCATCGTCGTCGAGAATGAAAAAGAGGCGCTTCTCGTCGAAAACACTCTGATCAAAAAGCACCAGCCCAAATACAATGCCTTCCTAAAAGATGACAAAACCTTCATCAGCTTGATGATCAATAGCCAGCACAAATGGCCACGCATCCAGCTGATCCGCTATAAAGGAAAACCCAAACTTAAAGGGCAATATTTTGGCCCTTACACAAGCGCTTTTGCCGCCCGCCAAACCTACGAGCTCCTAACCAAACTTTTTCCCTTGCGCCAGTGCTCTGATGAAGAATTACAACGTCGCACCCGCCCCTGCCTTCTCTACGGAATCAAAAGGTGCATCGCCCCCTGCGTTGACCTCTGCACAAAAGAACAATACGACAGCCTTGTCGATGGAGCCACCCAATTTCTCAAAGGTAAAGACCAAGAAGTGGTAGCCAAACTCTACGCAGAAATGGAAACCGCTTCAGATAATCTAGAATTTGAAAAAGCGGCCGCTCTGCTCCTGACCATCAGGCAAATCGAGCATGTGACAAACACACGCCAAGTGGTTCAAAAAGCAGGTATCAAAGATAGCGACAGCATCGGACTCTACCGCCAAAGCGATGAAGTAATTCTCATGCAACTTTTCGTCCGCGAAGGGAAACTGGTCGGTTCCGAGCACTACTCCTTCACCCACGCCCTCGAAGAAGACGAAGAGCTGATCTCCTCTTTCCTTCTCCAGTACTACCAACAAAAAAAGGACCTACCGAAAGAGATCCTCCTTCCTATCCAGCTAAAAGATCAAAAAATCATCGAAGAGATCCTTAAAATCGATTTACACACACCCGAAAAAGGGAATAAAAAGGCCCTCGTCCAGCTCGCCCGCAAAAACGCCAAAGTGACTTTCGACCAAGAGAAAGATGAGACCGAAATGCGCGAGAAGATGCTGCTCGACATGGCCGACACCCTCAAACTTAATCGCTTCCCCAAGAGAATCGAGTGCTTCGACACCTCCAACATTTCCGGTACCGATCTGGTCGCTTCTATGGTCGCCTTCACAGACGGCCTCTACGACAAAAAACGGACCCGCTATTTTAAAATCAAAGGGATCGAAAAAGGAGATGACTACGCCGCGCTGCACCAAGTGCTCTCCCGCCGATTATTACGCGCTAAAGAT
>JAGVJV010000058.1 GCA_020050965.1 Parachlamydiales bacterium | reverse complement strand
GGCAAAAAAGGCTCTTGGAACAGCCCCAATTAACCTCTCAGAACTAAAAAGCGAAAATGGAGTTATCCTAAATGGACAAGATTCAGGGGACAGATGCGGAGAATTAGTTAGCAATGTAGGGGATGTAAATGGCGATAACATTTCCGACTTTATTATCTGTGCGCCAAGTGCAACCGCTCAAGGTTATTTGAACGCCGGAGTATGTTATCTTGTCTTTGGCAGCAAAGCGAAATGGACAAGCCCATTTAATTTCGCAAACTTGGATGGAGGCAATGGAGTGGTCATTCCTGGGGTTGAGGCAGATGGTAGGTTGGGATATTCTGCACGTGGTGCTGGAGATGTTAACGGGGACGGTATAGGGGATGTAATTATCGGGGCGCCGAAGAGCACACCCTATGGAACTGGCTATCGTAGTTATGGGCAAGCTTATGTCATTTTTGGACAGAAAGGACGCTGGACCTCTCCCTACAATATTTCAGCTCTAGACGGATCAAAAGGCTTAAACGTATATAGCTCCACCTAATTTTACAGACATGATTTTAGGGACATCTGTAGGCGGTTCTTTCGACCTTAATCAAGATCAAATAGACGATGTTGTGATAGGAGCACCCCCAAAAAATCCAAAGTATCCTTTTCCTGCATCTGGAAGTCCTGGTAATGTCTATGCCATCTTTGGCAAGAAGGGATCACAAAACCCGAATAATCCTACCAATCCATTTAACTCAGGCCTAGTCATAGGCCTTAGCGTAGGAGGAGGCATAGCGCTTTCCGGCCTATTAGGGCTAGCTCTATATTGTCTCTTAAAAGGAAGAAATAGAATAGGAGCAGACAGCGGGGAAAAACAACAGCTGGTTAACTAGCGCAGTTTCCTTGCTGAATTCAATAAGTAACTAATGACATAAAATGCAGATTTCCTTAAAATACTCCTAAAATTTTCTAGCCGGAACAAATTCATGGATAACAAAGATAAGAATATTAGAATGCAGTGGCTGATTGGTTTGTGTCTCATGTTTGTGTATTCTCTCGGGCATTTTCTATATCAACTGGAGCACCCTTCAACAGACCATTCCATTCCTCATTATCGCTTGTTCTTCACCGCTTTTTCATTGTTTTGCACAGCAGGTTTTAGTTTTATTTTCTATCGCTGCGCTTACAAAAAACCTGGCACAAAACTTCTATTCTTAAGCCTTATCTTGACTGGCTTGGGCTTTCTTAGCCCCATTGGATATCTGACTGAAGTATTGCCCCTCCCGCCTTATATTACTCACCTTAACCTCTATCTTATCTTCGAGACAAATTTAGAAGTCATCTGGTTTGTCCTTTGCTGGCGGATGAGACAACTTAATAAAAAGTTAATGCGGCAGAATATGCCTACACCTATCTAAGAAAAAATGAATGCGCAAGAATTCCATCAGTTAATAAGTAACACAAAATTATCCCACAATGAGCGTAATGAAGCCTGGCGGCTATTCAAAGCAGTCGCCCCCGAGGCTGGGTTCCATTATGTCCAGCAAATACAAGCCTACACAACCCATCTATCTAGCATTCAAAATCTCCAGGATAAGCCTGCTCCATACGCCATTTGGGGAAGTGAGCATATTGATCAAACTGCAATCGACCAAATGGATGCTGCAGCTCGTCTGCCAATCGCGATTGCTGGCGCCCTAATGCCCGATGCGCACAAAGGGTATGGCCTGCCCATTGGAGGAGTTTTAGCGACAGATAATGCCGTCATTCCCTATGCAGTTGGTATAGATATCGCCTGCCGAATGAAAATGACCGTCTACCCCATTTCTTCCGATATCTTGACCCAACTGCATACCCCCGAATTTGAGCGTCTGCAGAATATCCTCGTCACCCATACAATTTTTGGGGCAGGGGGTGATGGTGTCCACGAGGGGAAAATCGAGCATCCGATCTTGGAAAAAGACAATTGGCAAAGCACAAAACTCATTCGCGGGTTACGAATGACCGCCATCCATCAAATTGGGACAAGCGGCACCGGCAACCATTTTGTCGAGTGGGGAGAATTCACAATCCAAGACAACTCTAATCCGCTCAACCTCGAGCCCGGAAATTATCTCGCCCTCTTATCCCATAGCGGCTCACGGGGGGTTGGCTACAAAATCGCTGAGCATTTCACCAGCCTAGCAATGGAACTGATGCCTAATCTCGATGAACGGGTCAAACACTTAGCCTGGCTTCCTCTGGACAAAGAAGCGGGACAAGAATACTGGGACGCGATGCAGCTCGCCGGCCAATTTGCTTCAGCAAATCACCATGTGATTCATGACCGAATCTCCAAAGCCGCCGGTTTTGAACCTATTGCCTCGATCGAAAATCACCATAACTTTGCTTGGCGAGAAAAAATTGAAGTCGATGGAACCATCAAAGAAGCGATCATCCATCGAAAAGGGGCAACACCAGCTGATAAAGGAGTCTTAGGGATAATCCCTGGGACCATGGCCGATAAAGGCTTTGTCGTCATTGGAAAAGGCAATAGCCGTTCGCTCAACTCAGCATCCCATGGTAGCGGGCGACAAATGAGTCGATCGACAGCCCTCCGAACCATTACCCCCCAGCAGCAGCAAGAATATTTAACCAATGCTCGCGTCACCTTGATCGGCGGCGGATTAGATGAGGCTCCCCAGGCTTACAAACCAATTGAAAAAGTCATAGAGGCCCAGAGCGATCTCGTAGACATCATTGGGACCTTCCAACCTCGTATCGTCCGCATGGCCGAGGATAAACCCATCAACTGGTCCAAGCCAACCCCTGCAGGAATTGTTGATGGAAAAGAGGATTAAAATAGTCAGGAAAGAATGGATATATTAGAATATTCTTATAGAGACAACCTCAAGAGGAAAGTATGAGCAACAAATTGATAGTAGGTTTAATGCTAATACAGATATCGCACATTTCCCTCATCCAATCTGAGGAGCCTGATGCTATTGAAACACCAATTATGTCCGATGAAAAGCTGATCCCACCAAAGCAAGGGGAGCTATATTCAATCATTTTCGAAGCAGAAGAGCCAGAAATTAAACATTCGAAGAATGAGACAACTGTAGTGAGGCAAACGGGCATAGGAAAAATCGAGATGAGTTGCGAAGTGGAGAACACCGATTTTGCTTCTCAATGCCTAGCGAAGTGGGACAAAGACAAGAAGAAACAGAACCCCACTGAAAAGTCCAATGAGAAGTCTCATGATCCTAAAGCCAGCGTCTCCATTTCATGGTCTTGGGACTAGCCCTGATATCAAATGTAGTTTTTCTCTTAGATTCATTTCCCCCTAATTTGCCAACTTTATTTTAAATATCTTGATAACATCTTAAATTTTATTTCAGGAAGACAAAAAATAATCCCTTTCGGTAGGTTGTCCCCTATCTAGTAATAATACTAGTGAAAAAAGGAGAAAACGAATGAGAAAATTTAGTTTGACTGCATTGACTTTGATGACCACACTCACACGTTCTGCTGCAGAGATATTTGAAGTTCCAGTTTCAAATAATGACAATTTTGATAGAAAAGGAATTGAAAATTCTACAACTTCTGGTTTCAGAAGATATATTTCTATCGATATTTCAAGTCTACTGAATCTTTATGCACGGGTTAATTTTGGAATGCGGAATGAAAATGGTCATAATGGCTACGATTTGGGAGTATTTGGTGCTGCTGGTGGGGGCTTAATTTCTACGTTCGGTGGTTATGCTTCATATCTATATCACTTCAATCCTGAATCTAACGTCAATTTTTATAGCGGAATTGGACTTGATTCTGGTCTCTTATGGACATTACATACCTATGGTGCAAATGCCAGAGCTATTATTCCTGTTGGTTTGAACCATTTGGCTCAATCAGGTAGACATGAATTCTTTCAACTTAGTTTCTTTTGGCCTTCAGTGACTTTCCAAAAACTCTATAAAAAAGAGGAAGGAAATTATTATTTCTTTAGAAGTCATATAAAGCAAATAAACAGTTTTGAGTATGAGTATTCTCAAAATCACTACGGAAGAAAATCTTCTTTGAAAGGAGATTTGAAAAATATTGGCCTGTGCGTAAATTATGGGCTATTTTTTTAATGCCCTATAATTAGTCTTTTTTTTCAGGGAACCGTTCCAAAGCTAGTTACTTG
>JAGVJV010000249.1 GCA_020050965.1 Parachlamydiales bacterium | reverse complement strand
GCTACGGGCTTTTTGATTATGCTCATCTAATCGAGATGCTAGTGGTGAATGAGAATCTCGAAGTGGGAATCGATGAAAACGGACTGGAAGCTTGCGAAGCGCTCCTCTTGGCTCGTCATTTTATGCAAAGAAGAGTCTATCAATATCCGGCCTGTAAAGCCTATTCCTTCCATCTGGCCAGGTTTATGAAATTATTTTTTAACGACCCGATTCATTTCAGCTCCATTGAGCACTATATCTCGATGACCGAACCCCTCATCATCTGCGCCCTGCAGAGTGCACGAAAAGACCCCTCTCATCCAGGCTACCAAGATGCCTGCGCCCTTTTCGATCGGAAAAAACGGTTCAAAGCTGTTCGAAATCAAGACTATTCGATGATCAGCATCCCCCCTGAAAACAAAAATTGGGTATACAATCCGCCCGAATTCACGTTTCGTGTATAATATTTTCATGTGGGCAAGTATCAAAGAAAAATTTACTAGCAGAGAACGGGCATTTATCCTCTGTGCCATGCTCTGCGGCTTTCTCATCTGCTGCCATTATGCCATTATCCGGCCGGTCAGCAACTCGCTTTTCCTTCACGCCTATTCCGCTAAACTGCTCCCTTATGCTTGGCTAGCTACGGTACCTCTGAATTTCCTGATGGTCTCTGTCTATAATCGGCTGCTCCCCAAATGGGGGTCTCCCAAGCTATTCCTAAGTTTGATTGTGCTGGTGACGACCACCAATTTTCTGTTTGGACTTTTTGCTAAAACCATCCCATCCTTGAGCTTCTTCTATTATGTCTGGAAGGAGATCTATGTGATGATGATGTTCCAGTTGCTCTGGTCGGTCATCAATTCCAACATCAAACTCGATAAAGCGAAATTTCTCTACGGCATTTTCTTCGGTTTGGGTGGTATCGGATCACTCGTCGGCTCGTTCCTACCCGGATTCTTTGCTGTCACTTATGGCTCGGAGAATCTCATTTTTTGGGTCCTGCCTGTCGATCTACTACTCCTTTTTGTCTATTTTCGTCTCAGCCATTTCTGCAGTGGGGATGTTCCAAAAGCTGACCGAGAACAAGAGGGGGGCTTTATGCATGGAATTCAGCTCATCCGGGGCTCTAGATTATTAATTTTTGCTCTGATAATTGTAGTGTTTATGCAAATGGTCACTGCAATCGCTGATTTTCAATTTAACGATCTTCTAGCCAAGGCGTTTCCTGAGAAAGATCTGCGCACCGAGTATACAGGTCGCATCATGGGGATCATGCACTGCCTGACGATCTTTCTGCAGTTCGCAGGTTCTTTCTTCCTCATCAAGTTCCTAGGGTTCAAGCGGACCCATTTTCTGATTCCACTGCTGGTCATTATTTGCGCCTCTCTTCTGGGAGCATTTCCCATTTTCCCAATTGCTAGCCTTGTCTTGGTGACCACCAAAGCCCTCGATTTTTCCCTCTTTGGAGTAGTGCGTGAAATGCTCTATATCCCGCTTAAACCCGACGAAAAATTTCGGGCTAAAGCAGTGATCGATGTTTTTGCCGCTCGAACCGCTAAAGCAGCTGCATCTTTGATGATCATCGGCTTGACCGTTTTTTCCTCAAACCTCACCTGGTTGAATTTTAGCCTTGGCTTTCTCTGGATTGGAGCAGTAGCCTATGGTCTTAAGGAGTACAAAGCTGAAGAAACTAAAGCACTTTAAGGAGGATTTTCTCTGCCATCCGGAGCGAGAGAGAGCTTTCATCATTGCCTCTCTCCTCGTCAGCTTTCTCATTTGCTGCCATTACGCCATTATCCGTCCCGTCAGCAATTCTCTTTTTCTCCACTGCTTCTCCGTAAAATGGATGCCATATGCGTGGCTTGCCACTGTTCCTTTTAGTATTCTCCTCGTCTCACTTTACAATCGGTTTATCCCCAGATGGGGCTCTAGGAAGCTGTTTTTTGGATTGATTCTCGTTGTCTCAGCGACTAATCTCCTCTTTGCACTCTATGCACCAGCTTCACCACTTTTTAACTTTTTATTCTTCGTTTGGCGCGAAATCTACATCATGCTGCTATTCCAACTTGTCTGGTCGGTTATCCATGCCAATATCAAGTTTGAAAAAGCCAAATATCTCTATGGATTTTTCTTTGGGTTCGGAGGAGCAGGATCTTTACTCGGCGCCTTTTTTCCGGGCTTTTTTGCAGTATCCCTCGGCTCTGAGAACCTCGTTTTTTGGATCCTGCCGATCGACCTCTTAATTCTCTTCTTCTACTTGCGCATGACCCACTTTTCTAGCGGCGATTTTCCCCAAGTAAATCGGGAAAAAGAGGGGGGATTTATCCATGGGATGCAGATGATTAGGGGGTCGAGATTTCTCATTTTTGCTCTGCTGATTGTCGTTTTTATGCAGACAATCACGGCTATTGCCGACTTCCAGTTCAATGACTTTTTAGGCCGCATCTATTTAGAAAAAGATATCCGCACCGAATATTCAGCTCGCATTTCGGTGATCCTGCACATCGCCACGATGCTTCTACAGTTTGCCGGGACCTATTTTCTTATCAATTGGCTAGGATTTCGACGGACTCATTATATGATCCCGTCAGTGCTGGGCGTCTCCGCATCCCTATTGGCCTTCTTCCCTTTTTCACATCTGATTAGCTCCTCTTTTATCACCTGCAAGGCGCTCGATTTTTCAGTCCTAGGCGTCGTGCGTGAGATGCTCTATATTCCTCTAAAAGCCGACGAAAAATACCGCGCGCGGGCTGTGATCGACGTCTTTGCCCACCGCAGCTCAAAAGCCTTCGGATCGCTCCTCATCATCGGGATGACTGCCTTCTTTTCTTCCCATCTGCTCACTTTTTTGAACATAGGAATTGCGATTCTATGGATGTTTACTGTAGGGTATGGTTTAAAAGAAGTAGGAAACTCCAATGAAAAAAGTACAGACCAATCTTCGGGGTAATGCCCTCCTAGAAAATCCCCTTTTGAATAAGGGGACCGCTTTTACTCTAGAAGAGCGAGCTGAGCTTGGATTAGAAGGGCTGCTCCCATTTCACGTTTCTACACTCAAGCAACAGGTTGAGCGGCGCTACCAAAATTTTTGCGAACTAGACACTGATATCGCCAAGTACAACTTCCTCAGCTCACTTCAAAACCGCAATGAGGTGCTCTTCTATCGCTTCGTCCTCGACCATGCAGCAGAAATGTTACCTTTCATTTACACCCCCACAGTAGGCAGCGTCTCATCACAGTATAGCTTGCTTTACAAAGAACAAAGAGGCCTCTACCTCTCTTATCCCAATCGCGATAAGATGGAAAAAATGATCGCTAATTTCCCCCTAAAGGATATCGACGTCATCGTTGTGACCGATGGGGAACGCATCCTTGGACTTGGAGATCTCGGCGTAGGCGGCATGGCGATCCCAGTAGGAAAATTAGCCCTATACACCGTCTTTGGAGGGATCCATCCTTCCCGTGCGCTCCCGATTGTCCTTGATATCG
>JAGVJV010000075.1 GCA_020050965.1 Parachlamydiales bacterium | reverse complement strand
TGGAGAAGCGAAAAATGTGACTAAGGTAACTCCAAAGCAGATTTTTCGAATGGAAATTGAGCAGCAAATTTCTTAATGTAGGCTATCCGCTCATTTGGTTCGGGGTGAGTGAGGCGGAAGAATACTTCGGGTTTGGAGATCAATTGCCGCACCTTTTTATGCCAGGGTAGTGGTTTAAGAAAATGCTGCCGAACTGTTTGAACGGCGGTAAAATAGTCTTCTGCCCCAGCAGTGGTTTTGACCAACTTAAGCGCTGTGAGGTCTGCCTCTTTTTCATCATTTCTTTTATTAAGAACCAAGTAAGGGAAGCAGCGTACAGCAATCCGCAAGACAACAAATGCGACGATTGTCACTAAGATGGCAACGATGAGAGGTGTTGTCATGTAGAGAATAGTCCCGATACAGGCTGTTAAGGCAATGAAAAGCACCCCATTCCAAAGGGAACTCCCATGACGATGATGTAAATGACCCACTTCATGAGCGAGGGCGAAATCTTTTACGTGGTTTATATTAGGACTATTATACCAGAGTAAAAAGTGCATAGCTTGAGAAAGATCTGCTTGCGGATTTTTCTTAAGATTGAATTTCTCACGGACCCATAAGCCAAGGCGTTTAAAATAATCTTCATTGGGGGTGAACTCGCCATTTGCATCTGGCCGTAGATCTTCTGGGAAGTCGTTGAAACTGCAGAGCATCAAGGGATGTAGATAAATTTGTTTACTGTTGTTCTTATGCCACTTTGTTATGGCAGCTGCACCCCCATTATAGGTAGGGTTGATTTTGACTTTGATATTGCAATGATAAACTGCTCTAGTCATCTCCTTGCGTTCATTCTCGGTGGCACAGTCCTTTAACTTTTCTGCTAAAGTTTTTTGCTCATCTGCAGTTGGAGTATGCAATGTAACGAGGTATCCTTCCGCTTTGTCCTTGAGAGCGTCCAATCGCCTTTTAATTTCGGCAGCATCAAACGGAGGTTGTACAGGGGGCGTTGGTTCCACAATGGGTAATGGAGTAGATGGGGAAGGGTAAAAATAAGATCTTACAGCATCTAACATAGGTAATATTATATAAAATTCTTCCAAAAATAGCAATGTTGGATTAAATTATTTTATCTATAATAATAAAAATTAAAAGACAATTGTTATAATTAATAAAAATGATATAATACTTCCGTAATTTGGAGGATTTTTATGAATTTTGTTACATCAACTTTTTGGCGTACGCCAAGTTCCCAGCCTCAGACAGAGCCTGCTGCAGCACCTACTGTGAGGGTTGCGGTTGAAGAGAATAGAGAAATTTATTCCCGCACTGAGAAAGGCTGGAAGAATTATGAAATTAAGTTTTTGTCAGAAGCCCAGTGCGAATTTGTGCATAAAGATTGTCTTGCAGATGCCAGCTATGAGAGAAATCAAGCGATCGCTGAAACAATCGGCGCAGTTCTTCTCACCGTTGGAATGGTTGTCTCTGCGGTTGTTGTAGCAAAACTGGCCAGCTTGTTTTTCATAGTGGCGATGATCAAAATTGCCGGTCCGATTAGTCCTCTGGCTATTTTTGCAACGAAGACTGTTGTTCATCTTTGTACCTATATAGGTGCAGGATCGCTTTTTGAAAAATTGATCCCCGCTTGTTATGGATCGATTAAGGATCACTGGGAAGCTGCTAAGCACTATGATGACTTAAGATCGAAGGCAATAGTGCGGCAAATCGGTTTAAAGTTTGCGCCAATGCCTGCACCCGCGCCCATTGAGACCCCTCCTCCGCCGGTTGAGGAAGAGCTCTTGCACGAGTAAGGTGTCTTGTGGCACAAATAGAATGTGCTAGCGACGATTATCAATTTTTCAACTAATGAAGCGCTTTTTCTAAGACACTGTCTGGAAGAAGCGCTTTGCTTTTCCGATCAAATCATCGTACCTGTGTGTGACCATTTTTTTGATGGGACCCCAGAAAATCGGGAGCTCCTCGACTCGATCTATGCGGCTCATCCTGAGGTGCAATTTATCGAGTACGCATGGTCGCAGGAGAACTTTTACGGGCGCCACCCCACCCACTTTTGGCATAATATGAGTCGATTGCTTGGAACCCATTTCCTGCGCGCTGATATTGACTATGTCCTCTTTTTGGATGTCGATGAGATCGTCGAGGGAGAGAAGTTTGCTCATTGGCTTAAAGCCTGCGATTGTACTGCGGCGCGCCTGGCCTGCTATTGGTATTTCCGGGAATCAAACTTGCAGGCGCTACAATGGGAAGATACTCCTTTGCTCATCCGTAAAGCGGCTTTACATTATGACGCGATCATGCATCCTCATGAGCGGGGAGGCACTTTTCAGATGGCCGAAGGGAAGAAACTGCGGGGGGTGACTTCGGATGAGAAGTTGCCGATGGTCCACCACTATAGTTGGGTGCGGAGCAAAGAGGCTCTCTTGCGCAAGGTGAGTACTTGGGGCCATCGGGATGAACGGGACTGGAGGAGTTTGGTCGAGGCAGAATTTTCGAGGGAGTTTTCTGGAAAGGATTTTGTTCACGGATACTCATTTAAACAGGTAGAGCCCTTCCTGAAGAAACATGAATATTCTCAAGGAAAGGGAAAGCCCGCGATCTATTTGAACACAAACGATATCCACAAAATCGACATTAAGCTAAAATTTAATGTCGATTATGCTTAAACGGTTTTTTCTCCTTCTTCTTTTCTGTGCACCATTGACTGCCGGCCCATTTACCGGTTTTTTCGATTCTATCGATCGGGACGATTTGGAAAAGGTGATGGAGTATTTGGAGAAGATGAGGCCGAAAGTGGACCCGCTTCCCTATTTTAGAACGACGATGAGGGGGATGAGCGCTGCGATGGGATGGCATTTTCGGCAGGAAATTTCTAGGGATGTCGCTAGGGAGAGAGCTGTTGCGCAAATCCAACAAGCCCCCAATTTAACACCTGCAGAAAGGGAGGAGCTCATCGACATCATCGAATACCTCTCCGAGGAGCCTGAAACCCTTTTGGACAAGGGGAAGAACTTGTTTAAGAAGAAGAAAAAAAAGGAAAAAATCCCTTTTCGGATGGAAGGGGTAGAAATCTACTGCGGCGCCCTTTTATCGCAAGTGACGTGGGTGCCAGCTAGCAATTTTGGCCAGAGAATGATTGCCGATGGCGTGAGGAGGGCTCAACTATGATTGACTCGCATGCTCATTTAACGAGCGCCGTGGTATTTCCCGATGTAGATGCAGTGATAGAAAGGGCCAAGCATGCCGGGGTCAAAAAGATCGTCAATATTTGCACCGATAAGGTTTCGCTGAAAGAGGGGCTCTCTGTCGCCAGGCGGCATCCAGGAATCTATAACACTGCTGCGACAACGCCTCACGATGTAGAAACAGACGGAGCACATTTTTTTCCGATTGTAGAGGAAGCAGTCTCCGAGTTGGTTGCGATTGGTGAAACAGGGCTTGATTATTTCTATGAGCACTCTCCCAAAAAGCTGCAACAGCATTACTTGAGCCGCTACTTTGAACTCGCCCGCAAAACTAACTTGCCGGTGATTTTCCATTGCCGCGATGCCTTTGAAGATCTATTTGCGATGGCAGATGAGCAGTACCGGGATCAACCGGCTGTACTCCATTGTTTTACAGGGACGATTGATGAGGCGAGGGGCTGCCTAGACAGGGGATGGTTTGTCTCGTTTTCTGGGATCATCACGTTTAAGAAGTCGGAGCTGCTGCGCGAGGTAGTTAAATATGTCCCGCTCGATCGGCTGTTTGTGGAGACAGATACTCCTTACTTAGCACCGCAGTCGAGGCGAGGCATGCAAAACGAGCCTGCCTTTGTGTTTGAAACAGCGGCTAAGGTGGCGGAATTAAAGGGGATTTCTCTTGAAGTCGTGGAAAAGACGACGACCCAAAATATCTCTCAATTTTTTGCGATTTAATTCTACAGATCTTGTAATGTCGGAAATGGAGGAATTCATCATGACATTAAAGGGAAAAGTGGCCGTCGTCACAGGTGGCAACAGCGGGATCGGCAAAGCGATTGTCCTTGCTCTGGCAGGGCAGGGAGCCAATATCGTGATAGACTATTTATGCCATCCGGAAGCGACGGATGCACTGGAGAAGCAAATTGCCTCTCTGGGTGATCAGGCCATCGGTGTCCAGGCGGATGTGAGCAAAGTCGACCAGTTGCAAAAACTGATCGATCTAGGTGTGAAAAAATTCGGCCATGTCGATGTGATGGTCAACAATGCAGGTGTCGAGACGCGCACTTCGATTCTCGATACGAGCGAAGCACAGTATGAAAAAGTGCTCGATATCAATCTCAAGAGCGCTTTTTTTGGCACGCAGATTGCCGCCAAGCAAATGATCAAACAAGGCAAGGGCGGTCGGATCATCAACATCACTTCGGTGCATGAAGATTGGCCGATGCCTGGCAATATCGCCTATTGTTTGTCGAAAGGGGGAATGCGGATGTTAACGCGGACTGCAGGCATAGAACTCGCGAAATATAACATTCTTGTTGCTGGGGTGGGACCTGGAGCGGTGGCTACGCCGATCAATCTCTCGACAATGAAAGATGCGACCTTGATGAAAAAACTCGATGCAGCTATTCCTCTTGGAAGGATGGCAAAGCCTGAAGAGATTGCGAATGTGGTCGCATTTTTAGCAAGCGATAGTGCGAGCTATATCACGGCGACGACCATTTTTGCCGATGGAGGCATGATGCTTCAAAGTCCAGGATTATGACCGAAGAGGAAAAAAGGCTAACAGACACCGCATGGCGCAAGTTTGGTCCCTATTTGAGCGAAAGGCAATGGGGGACCGTGCGAGAGGATTATAGCGCTGGAGGCAATGCCTGGGAGTATTTTCCTCATGATCAGGCCCGCTCTCGCGCCTACAGATGGGGTGAAGATGGCCTTGCAGGGATCTCCGACAATAAGCAGCTGCTCTGTTTTGCACTAGCGCTCTGGAATGGGCAGGATCCAATTTTAAAGGAGCGTCTTTTTGGACTCACCGGCGATGAGGGCAACCATGGCGAAGATGTTAAAGAATATTACTTCTATTTGGACAATCTCCCCTCGCATGCCTACATGAAATATCTCTATAAGTATCCCCAGAAGGCCTATCCCTATCAGAATCTGGTCGAGGAGAATCGTAGGCGTAACCGTTTTGAGATGGAATATGAACTGCTCGATACGGGGATTTTTGATGATGACCGGTATTTCGATGTCTTTGTCGAGTATGCCAAAAGCGGCCCAGAAGATATTTTGATTCAGATTTCGGTAGCGAATCGGGGACCCGATCGTGCCGAGCTCCATCTGTTGCCCACTCTATGGTTTCGCAATACTTGGGGCTGGCAGATTGACCTGCCTAAACCAGAGCTCTCGCTTGAAAAAAAGAATGTGATCAAAGCTTCGCATCGGTTGCTCGGCGACTATTGGCTTTATTGTGAGAAGGCAGATGAGGTGCTTTTCACTGAGAATGAGACAAATACCGAAAGGCTCTTTGGTACGAAGAATGTGAGTGATTTTGTCAAAGATGGGATCAACGATTACATTGTCCATGGGCGAAAAGAAGCAGTGAATGGACAAAATAAAGGGACAAAAGCCTCTGCACACTACCTCCTACAGATTGATGCAGGGCAAACGGTCACCGTAAACTTAAGATTAAGCAATCAATTAAAAGAAGATTTTATCAATATCTTCGCTCAACGAAAACAAGAAGCCGATGCGTTCTATCAGAAAATTACCCCTTTTCCGCTGCCGGAAGATATGCGCAATGTGCAGAGACAGGCCTTTGCAGGGCTCCTCTGGAACAAACAGCTCTACCACTACAATGTGCACACTTGGATAGAGGGCGATCCCGCTTGCCCCTCTCCGCCTGAGCAGAGAAAAGGAGGAAGAAACAGCGCATGGTGGAATCTTGACGCCTACGATATCTTCTCGATGCCCGATAAATGGGAATATCCTTGGTTTGCCTCTTGGGATTTGGCTTTTCACACAATTCCGTTTGCAATGATCGATCCCGAGTTTGCCAAGAATCAGCTCCATCTGCTGGTCAGAGAATGGTACATGCATCCTAACGGACAGATTCCTGCTTATGAATGGTCTTTTAGCGATGTCAATCCACCCGTCCACGCTTGGGCCGCGATGCGCATCTATCAGATCGAAGCCTCGATGTATGGACGCAAGGATCTCGATTTCCTCAAGAAAATTTTCCTTAAGCTATCCTTAAATTTCACTTGGTGGGTCAATCGTAAGGACGAGCAGGGACGAAATATCTTCGAAGGGGGATTTTTGGGGCTCGACAACATTGGGGTCTTTGATCGATCAAAGGCAACTCCTCTTGGCGGCATTCTAGAGCAGTGCGATGGAACCGGCTGGATGGGGATGTATTGTCTCAATTTATTGCAGATTGCCTTGGAATTAGCTGTAGAAGATGCAAGCTACGAAGAGATGGCGACCAAGTTTTTTGAGCATTTTATCTACATTGCCGATGCGATCAACAATATCGCCGGTCAGACGAGTGGTCTTTGGGATGAGAAGAAAGGATTTTACTATGGACTCCTCAGCTTGCCTGATGGAAGCTCCATCCAACTGGACTATGCGACGATCATTAGTATCGTTCCCTTATTCGCTACAACCGTGAAGAAAGCGACGACAAAAAACCGATTCCCCGAATACCGGAAGCGGTTTTTGTGGTTACTTGAAAATCGGTCTCAGTTGGTGAATAGTGTCGTCGACTCGAAATCGAATCAGTTCAAAGATGATGAAAAACTCCTCATCTCTTTTGCCAGTCCCGAGCGCTTGAAAAGCATTCTTGAAAAGGTGCTCGATGAAAACGAATTTTTAAGTCCGCATGGAATTCGTTCCGTCTCGCGCGCCTTGCAAGATCATCCTTTTTCGATCAAACTTGGGGAAAATGAATATCGATTAGACTACGAACCAGCCGAATCGACCACGCCCCTTTTTGGAGGCAACTCCAACTGGAGAGGGCCGGTCTGGTTTCCGCTCAATTTTCTGCTGATCGAATCGTTGCAAAAATTTCATTACTTCCTCCAGGACGACTATAAAGTCGAATTTCCTACGGGATCTGGCAAGATGGCGACATTATGGGAGGTTGCTTCTGGACTCACTTATCGGTTGATCAGCATCTTTCTTAAGGATGAAAACGGCAGGCGGCCTGTTTACGGAGGGATTGAGAAATTCCAAACTGATCCTCACTGGCGCGATTACATCTTATTTCACGAATACTTTCATGGGGATAACGGGGCAGGTCTTGGGGCGAGCAATCAAACGGGATGGACCGGCCTAGTTGCCAAATTGATTCGGCAATATGGGAATTATGCTCTGCAGCATAAATCACCCTTGGGGCTGGAAGAACGGGAGATAGGAAAAGTCTAAGATGGAATACGATTTCATTATCATTGGCAGCGGCGCAGGTGGCGGAACGCTTGCAAACCATCTCGCTCCTTCAGGAAAAAAAATTCTCATCCTTGAACAAGGAGGCTGGCTCAAGCGGGAAAAGCAAAATTGGGATGCCTCATCGGTTTTTGTCGATAACCGCTATATTTCGAAAGAGAACTGGTACGATAGCAATGGAAAAGCCTTTCAGCCGCAGGTCCACTACTTTGTTGGCGGTGCGACAAAAATGTATGGGGCTGCCCTCTACCGATTACGTAGAGAGGATTTTGGGGAGCTTAAGCACTATGATGGGATCTCTCCCGCATGGCCTGTTTCCTATGAAGAATTTGAACCCTATTACACTAAAGCCGAGCAGCTTTACCAAGTGCACGGTGAGAGAGGCGCCGATCCAACCGAACCGCCTGCAAGCGCGCCTTATAGTTTTCCGCCAGTCTCCCATGAATCGCGGATCCAGAGACTCCACGACGATCTCAAAAAAGCTGGGTTCCGCCCTTTCCATGCCCCCTGTGGAATCATGCTCAATGAGAAAAAGATGGCCTTTTGTCGCTGTGTCCGCTGCGATACCTGCGATGGATTTCCCTGCCTGGTGCAAGCGAAGGCCGATGCGGAAGTGATTGCAGTTCGGCCTGCTATCGAATCAAAAAATGTCACTCTTCTTACCAATGCAAAGGTCACCAAACTCGTAGCACACGGCAAAACCGTGACTGAGGTACAAACGCAAACAGAGGTGTTTAAGGGGAAAATAGTGGTTGTTTCTTGCGGAGCGATCAATTCTGCCAAGCTTCTGCTGATGTCAGGCCTCGGTAATGGTTCGGGACAAGTGGGCCGCAATTACATGTTCCACAATAGCCAGGCTGTTTTAGCTCTTTCCATGGAGCCCAACTTGACCAATTTCCAAAAAACCCTCGCTCTCAATGATTTTTATTTTGGATCAGAAGACTTCAAATTCCCGATGGGCAATATCCAAATGATGGGCAAATCGCTCGCGCCGATGTTTAGAGGGGAAAAACCCATAGAGACAATGCTTGTGCCAAACATGGCATTAGAAAAGATTGCCGCGCATGCTGTCGACTTTTGGCTGACGACCGAAGATCTTCCTGATCCAAACAATCGGGTCACAGTAGACAAAGAGGGTAAATTGACACTGCACTACACTCCCAATAACCAAGTTCCGAAGCAGAAACTCTATGAGAAGCTAAAATCAATGTTAGACCATTTGGGAATGCATCCTGAGCATCTGATCCCGCATAATGCATATCTAAAGAGCGATATCCCTATCGCCGGATGTGCCCACCAAGCAGGTACCTGCCGCTTTGGCAAAGATCCTAAAACTTCGGTGCTTGATCTCAATTGCAAAGCACATGAGCTTGACAATCTCTATGTGGTCGATACGAGTTTTTTCCCCAGTATCGGAGCAGTTAATCCCTCGCTCACCGCGATTGCGAATGCACTGCGCGTGGGGGACCATCTGCTTAAAAGAATTTGATGTCAAAGTTCATGTATAGTAACTTCGTTCTGAGGTGTCTATGACAGTAAAAGTTGATCCCATCCCTAAGGCATTCATCTGGCGACGGCTCCATTCGTTGACCGGTCTTTGGTTTGTCCTGTTTTTAATCGAGCATCTACTCACCAATTCCCAAGCAGCACTTTTGCTGGGGGAGAGTGGGCAGGGGTTTGTCCGATCGGTCAATTTCATCCACAACCTGCCCTATCTAACAGCCATCGAAGTGGGACTTTTGGGAGTGCCGATTCTCATTCATGTGATTTGGGGAGTCAAATATGCCCTCACCTCTGCGCCCAATTCATCAAAGAACGATGGAAGCCGTCCCTACCTCAAATATAGCCGCAACCGAGCCTACACTTGGCAGCGGATTACAGCGTGGATGCTTATCCCTCTCTTGGCCATGCATATTATTAAATTCCGCTTTCTTAATTATCCTGAAGAGGTCAATCCCAATACCTACTTGACCACTGTCAGCGTCGATCCAGGCCTCTATACGGTGGCCGATAGGCTCGATGTGAAATTGCATGATCAGCGCGAAATTGATCAAATGGTAAATGCACATAAATCTCAAGCCGGGTTGTTGGAAGCCGCTCGAGATATCCGGCAAAAAAATGAAACAGAATTTAGCGAAACGGATGAGAAAATTTTAACTGCTGCTCAGCATTATGAAGAAAAGTCCGCATACATCCACGCCTTATCCAAATTCCATCTAAAACCAAACAAAGTCGTAGCAGAAGCAACCAGTTTTGGAACCATTTCACTGATGGGTGTGCGCGACACATTTAAAAGTCCGTGGTGGGTAGCGATCTACACGCTGTTTGTGATTAGCGCCTGTTTTCATGCCTTTAATGGTCTCTGGACATCTATCGTCTCGTGGGGATGGGTGATCAGGGCTGCTGCTCAAACCGGCGCACGTAAGGTGGCGATCACTCTCATGTTCATCATCGGTTTTTTGGGCCTCATTGCTGTTTGGGGCACCTACTTTATCAATCTAAAACATTAGAGATCTGACATGGCAAAGAAGAAAAAAGAAGTGATTGTAGTCGGCGGAGGACTTGCTGGCCTTTCTGCTACAATGAAATTGGCTGAAGCGGGTTGTTATGTTAAACTCTTTTCGGTCACCAAAGTCAAACGGTCTCATTCTGTCTGTGCTCAAGGGGGGATCAACGCCGCCCTCAATATGAAAAACGAAGACGATTCACCGATCATTCATGCCTACGATACGATCAAAGGAGGAGATTTCCTTGTCGATCAGCCACCCGTTCTAGAGATGGCTCTCGCTGCTCCTGGAATCATCAGGATGATGGATCGCTTTGGCTGCCCCTTTAACCGGACTAAAGAAGGCAATCTCGATGTGCGTCGTTTCGGAGGGACTCTCTATAACCGGACCGCCTTCTGTGGCGCCTCGACCGGCCAGCAGCTGCTCTACGCGCTCGATGAGCAGGTGCGACGCTATGAAGTGAAAGGACTCGTCGAGAAATTTGAAAGCCACGAATTCATGCGACTCATCATGGACGACGAAGGAGTTTCTCGTGGCATCGTCTACATGGACCTAGTGACGATGCAGCTCCACGCGATGAAAGCCGATGCAGTCATTTTTGCGACGGGTG
Source organism: Parachlamydiales bacterium (assembly GCA_020050965.1). Taxonomy (GTDB): domain Bacteria; phylum Chlamydiota; class Chlamydiia; order Chlamydiales; family Rhabdochlamydiaceae; genus Sacchariniichlamydia. Next base: position 369 of record JAGVJV010000075.1, on the reverse strand, counting down.
GACCCGGGCTGATTTTCAAATACTCGACCAATTCGACGTTTTGCACAGGTGCAGCGATGGGGCGGCTATATATGCAGGGGATGCAGTATGCCAATGGGGAGTTCATCCAGATCCATCCCACAGCGATTCCTGGGCAAGATAAATTGCGTCTCATCTCTGAGTCGGTACGAGGCGAAGGTGGACGCGTTTGGGTCTATGGCGATTCATCGAAGAAAATCAAGAATCCTGAAGGGCGAGAAATCCCCTGCGGCACAACCGGCAAGCCCTGGTACTTCCTTGAAGAGCTCTACCCAGCATTTGGCAACCTGGTCCCACGCGATATTGGTGCACGCGAAGTGCTCCGGGTCTGCGAGCTGGGCCTTGGAGTCG
>JAGVJV010000104.1 GCA_020050965.1 Parachlamydiales bacterium | reverse complement strand
TCCTTTTCATAGAGCTTGGAACGGAGGAGCTTCATGCAAGTCTCCCGATTCTGAATCTGACTCCTTTCGCTCTGACATGAGACTACGATTCCAGTCGGCAAGTGGGTAATGCGCACAGCTGAATCGGTAGTATTGACGTGCTGCCCGCCGGCGCCAGATGAGCGAAAAGTATCAACGCGGATTTGGTCAGGTCGAATCTCGATCTTGATGTCATCTTCTAATTCAGGGGTCACATCGACCGATGCAAAACTGGTATGCCGCTTCGCATTACTATCGAAAGGAGAAATGCGGACCAGCCGATGCACCCCTTTTTCCGCCTTGCAATATCCGTACGCAAAATGTCCTGTAATCTTATATGTGACGCTTTTGATCCCAGCCACGTCACCCTCGACCGAATCGATCGATTCAATTTTCCATCCCCGCTTATTGCACCACCGCTCATACATCCGAGAAAGCATCTGGGCCCAATCACAGGCCTCAGTCCCCCCTGCGCCCGAATTGATGCTTAAGTAACAATTTTTTGGGTCGAGCTCACCAGAGAGCATTTTCCGGATTTCCAACTCTTCGAGCGTTGTCTCAATGGCCTGCAACTCCCTGATCAGCTCATTAAAAAATTCAGCTTCGTTGCTCTCATCCACTTCGGGCAGCAGAGCCTTGACATTTTCAAATCTATCTTTGAGGTCCTTATAAGGGATAGTCCACGCTTTTAGTTGATTCGACTGATCGATAATTTTTTGAGCTTTTGCAGGCTCCAACCAAAAGTCGGGCTCCTGCATTCTTGCTTCAAACTGATCTACTTGCTTCTGCTTTTCAGCGATGTCAAAGATACCTCCACATGTGAAGGAGGCGATTGTCTATACTTTTTAATTGGTCGTTTAGATGGTCGTTCATAGTACCCAATATAGCACCTGGTTAAAAAGGTTTCAAGCCATCTTGGTTGTGGCTACAAAATTTTTACAGCATAGCAAAAAAAAATTCATGTTCGCTTAACGGAGCCTTTACAATAATCGGGGATTCGGTATAATTGCTGTGATTTTGAAAAGAGGGAGAAATTTTGGCCCTTTTAACACTTAAAAACCATTCCTTAGGAGGTAACTAATGTCAGCCGCTATAAACCCAGTAGCAGATGCAACTACAAGTGCATTCGATCAAGTAAAGCAAGGTGTCGTCGATGCCGCATACTGGCTTGGAAGACAAGTCACATGGATTGCAGGGTCAATTAAAGATTTTGCCATCAAAGTTGTAGAAGCTGTAAAGCCTGTATTTGCTGCTATCATCGGATTCATCCGTGATCAAGCAATTAGAGCAAAAGATTTCGTTCTAGCTAACCAACAGCTCACACTAGGCGTTGGAGCCGTTGTTCTAGTACTCGCTCTAGGAGTATTAGTTGGTGTAAAATTCTTTGGTGGATCTTCAGAAAACAAAGATGCTCCAAAAGTGGATGCAGCTAAAGCAGATGCTGATAAAGCAGCTCCAAAAGTAGAAGCACCTAAAGTAGAAGCAGCGAAATAATTATTAGCTTCTAACTGATTAGCGGATGAGACACCTCATCCGCTTTTTTATTTTTCTAAAAGAATTTGATACTCTGGTCCTAACCGATAGCGCCAAGTCCATGAAGGCTGCGAAAGTTCTTCTTCTTTAAATTCAACTCGCCCCCCATTCATAAATGCAGTCACCTTCTTGCCACTGGGCACGTGTATGCTCAGCTCCCCTCGCAAGAGGACATTTTCAGCATAGAACTCCCCGCCTTGTTCGATGAAAATTTTACACTTTTCACGATGGACTACTTCACCCTTCCAAAATGAGCGTGTCGCCTCTCTGTTGATCCCAGAATTGCGAATGCGCACATTTTTGAGAATGCATTTGCCCGTGAGTTCTTGGTTGCCCATGATCGAGGAGGTCGCGATTTCTAAACTTCCATCCACATCGAGATTCTCCACATAGAGATCGGCAATCTCCAATTTCAGCTCACTGCCGCTCGCCAGACGCCCTTTTTTCAATTTTTGGCTAATGATCTGATAAAGAGGGCCGAGGGCAGGATGGTAGAGGAAAATGAACGAGGGTCCATTTTGGAAAAAGCTCATCGTTTCATTGAGATGTGGCACCTGGAAATGGCAGTAATTGACTAGAAGATCTCTCCCGTTTTCGAGCATATCCAGATAGCACTGCTCAGGCGTCTGCAGCATGGAAGATCCAAAAGCAAATTCCTTCTTAATGGTCGAAATTGTCTTTTTACGATGATTCGTAGTGATGTAGCTGCGCTTCAATTCAACTGGATAGCTCCCTGGTTCAATCAGCGCATCTGCGATGTTTTGCATCGTCGATTCGAGCCGCACCACTTCTTTCTCTTGCATCACACCAGAGCCATCGCGGTATTTTAATTTTTTTGCATTGACCAGCATACCTGGAATCGGACAATCCTTGAGAAGCGCTTCGATCGTGTCAATCGAGACAAACAAGAGATTGGTATTGGCCAAAGAGGAAGGGATATTTTCGACTCCATCGCAATACTCCACATTTGTCAAGCAGCACCCTTTTTCCGTTTCGATGACCACATTGACCCCTTCACTCACCCCTTTGGTACAGGGACAGGCGGCAAAACCAAAATCCTTCTGCTGATCAAACCCAATTCCAAGAAAAGCGAGCAAACCATAATCGCTACTTGCGACTAAGTTATTGATTTGGCGCATCAAGGCCTTTGTTTTGCCCCGCTTTTTTAGCCAATCGAAGGCACCCGACTCCTTAGCCAGCTTCCAGATAACACCGTGCCCACCGGGCTTAAAAAGGAGCCTACCATTTCCAATCACAATCCATTGCCCCTCTTTGTCCATAGTTGGGACAAGAGGCTGCGCTAAGAAAAAAAAGTCATCAGGACTGCGTTCATACCAATTATTTTCCTTCAATG
>JAGVJV010000283.1 GCA_020050965.1 Parachlamydiales bacterium | reverse complement strand
TAAGTCTCATAACTAGCCAATGGACGGAGCGCTAGAGTGAGTCCAGCCGCTTCAGCCATATCGGCGATCGAATCTTGAATGGCCAAAATTTCGAGGAAATGGCCCCGATCGATCGGCATGAATAAACTCTTAGGTAGATGATTGCGGATGTCGTTTTTGGTGAGGTCGGCTTCGTGCTCAAGCTGCGACAGCTCCTGGGCAAGCCTCTCGATCTTGTCGGTCTCTTTGTTAACGAGCGATTCGAAAATTTTGGTCAGTTTCTCCATGCAGCTTGCCACGCGATTCATATGAGTCTGCAGCGGTGCAAAGGGCGATTTTCCAAATAGACGGGCTATGGTTAGCATATGCTTCTATGGTATGCGATTTTCTAATTTTTGAATATCGCTTCTTTCTCGTTTTCGGCCATTTCTCGGAAAGTCCCCTCAGGAATGTTGCCGAGTGAAAGACCCCCGATGCGGATGCGGCTTAAAGAGAGGATGTCGAGGCCGGCTTTCTGAACGAAAACCCGCACTTCCCGTTTGCGCCCTTCTTTGACGATCACTTTGATAGTGCCCTTGCGTACCTTTTTGACTGATACAGGTCGGACAAACACTCCATCGACAAAGGCTCCTTTGGAAATAGCGACCAGGTGCTCATGGGAAATTTCTTGGACAGTTTTGACTAGGTATTCTTTTTCGATGTTGGCATTGGGGTGGATGACTCGTTGGGCAAAGTGGCCATCATTGGTGATGATCAGCAGGCCGGTCGTATCTCGATCGAGTCGGCCGACGGTAAAGAGTCTTTTTTCGCTGGGGAAGAGGTCGATCACCAGTTTCTTCCGCTCCATCGGCTTGTTGCTGCAGATGAATCCGTAGGGCTTATTGAGGACGTAGTAAATTTTTTCCTGCTCGGCACGGATGCGCTGGTCTTCCACCCGAACATCATCGGTTTGCAGATTGACATGGGTCTCAGGTTTGAGGACGAGCTCCCCATTGACTGTAACTTTGCCATCGAAGATAAGCTCTTCACAGGCTCGCCTGGAGGCTATCCCTGCGGCAGCCAAAACTTTGCTTAAACGCTTTTTTTCCATGGAGAGAAGGATACACGAAATGGAAGTAAATTTCAAGAGTATAAAAAATAAATTTTACTTGAAAATATTTATTTGGAATTGTATAATATACACTAAATTAGGATGGTAAAAAATGCAAAATAATTACTTAGGTATTTTGAGTTGCTCAGTAGGCGCAATTACAACTCTTTATGGGGCCTATTCTTATTACACGGCTCCTGCAAAATCCCAGAAACAAAGGGAAAAAGCAAAAATCATCATGGCAGCGGGTGTCGGATTATTAGCCGCAGGTATTGCTTTATCCTATTATTCCCAGCAGAGTACACCAGAGTATTTGCAATCTTATGTTCGAGAATTAAAGGGGCGGGTCGTACCTCAGGCTGAAGGACCGATCAAGGAATTCCCCAAAAATCTTTACCGGTTTCGGCATCCAGGGTTTTATGCCCTGAATAATGGGGATATGTGTAAACTCCCCAGTGCAGATGCGGAGCCCCCATTTGATCAATGTCCTGCATACGTTAAGGCTTTGGTAAATAGTTTTAAATCTCGGCATTCCAATTTTCAAAGTCTTGTTGAAGGTCATGAATTCCGCTTTGGCAAGGGGTACCCCATTAAAAATGCCTTCTCTTCTGGTGGATTTACTGAAATCACGACAGGGATGGATCCACGCATTATTACAAATTATAAAAAAAGTTTAGAGACTGCTGAAAAGCTTTTTCTTCAGAATGAAGATCCAAATTCAACTCTTGAGTCTATCAAGAAAATCCACGAAGTCATGATGAAGGGGGTTCTTCATCAGAATCCTGGCATAGAAATGAAGGGCGGAATATTGAGAACAGAGGCGATGATCATTGGAGATGACGAGATGGAATTTACTTTCGCCGGATTGAAGAAAAAGCTGAAAGAAGTTGGGGGGACTTTAGCCGATCATCAGAATTTATCTTCTTGGATAGAGAAATTAAGTAAGTATGGAACGATTGAAGCAGCTGATCCCCATTTGAAGGACGCTGAAAGAGCTGTATTAAGAAAAATTGTCTTTGTCCCTACCTCAGCAGCTGATTTACCAAAAGCCATGCTCCAATTCGCTAAGAGGTTTCAAGAAATCTTGCAGCTTGTAAAAGATCGATTTCTCCATCCCGTACCTGGAGCTGCTTGGGTGCATCAATCGTGTACAGAAAATCATCCATTCGGTGATGGAAATGGGGGGCTATGTCGCACTCTGATGAATCTTGTTTTGCAAAAAGGGGGTATTAAAGCAATTGCCATCCCAAATGACGATATCTATACAGCGGCAATCAAGGCTAATGACAAACTTCCTGGCTCTTTTGTCAATTATTTGCTCAAAATGATCCTGTGGAATAGAAACCAAAAAATCCTTTAACTTGGCTTTGTACAATTTTTGATGAGCAAAAAAATTAAAAAGATGCCAACGATTCTCCTTGGAGATACCGGCAAAAATTGAACAAAGTCGAGTTTTAGGATATGATATCCCCAAAGGAGCTATAAAATGCCGACAAAACTAATTCTTTTACGCCATGGACAATCTGAGTGGAACAAACACAATCTTTTCACTGGCTGGGTCGATATCCCTTTGAGCTGGGAAGGGGTGCAGGAGGCGATTGCTGCAGGTAAAAAAATTTGTAATATCCCAATTGATGCGATCTTTATCTCTTCTCTCATTCGGGCTTCGATGACGGCGATGATTGTCATGAGTGAACACAAAGGAGGTAAAGTCCCTATCGTTCTCCATCCAGGCGAAGGAAAACTTGAAGAATGGGCCAAAATCCATAACCCCAAAGCCGAAAAAATGACCATCCCGGTGATCCGCGCTTGGGAATTGAATGAAAGGTATTATGGCGATCTGCAGGGGCTCAATAAGCAAGAGACCAGAGACATGTACGGGGATGAGCAGGTCCACATTTGGCGCCGCAGCTACGATGTGCCCCCCCCGCATGGGGAATGTCTGGCCGATACTGCCGCGCGGGCGATCCCTTATTTTGAAAAGAATGTTCTGCCTCTGCTCAAGGATGGAAAGAATGTGTTCATCGCCGCCCACGGAAATTCACTTCGGGCGATCATCATGTACCTCGAAAAGATGACCAAGGAAGAGATTCTTAAGTTTGAGCTGGCAACAGGTGCGCCAGTCGTCTATGAATTTGAGAACGGGAGTCTGAAGAGGGTAGATGGCTGATTGGATTTTCCTAGATAATCACTCCAAAACACGTCCCAACCCCAAACTGATCGAGCAGATGTGTGCGCAAATGCGCGACTACTGGCACATTGGCCCCCTGCAAAAAGGGCAGGAGAAGATCCGGGCGGTCATTGGAAGCAAATATCCCCATTTTTATCTTACATCAGGCGGTGCAGAGAATCGATTCCATGTTCTGTATTCTCATTATATGGATTGTATGCGCGAGACAGGCCGCACCCATATTCTGGCCTTAGAGCACGATGAGGTGATGAAGAAGCTTGAAAAATTTGAGGTGCAGACTAAGATTTTGCCGGTGGGTGAGCAGGGGCAGCTGACTGCAAGCGCGCTCCAAGACCTCATCCGAGCCAGAAGTAGCATTTTGACCCTTTCGTGGGCGCATCCGTTGACTGGAGTGATTCAGCCCATCAACGATTTGATTGCCCTCTGCCATCAGAATGAGATCAAAGTCCATCTCGATATTAGCACCGCAATTGGCAAACTCTATCTGCTCGATCTCGATGCTGACTATATCACCTTTGATGGGCAGCTTTTTCATGCCCCCGCCCAATTAGGAGGAATTCTATCTAAAGAAAAGCTCTCGACCTGTGTCAATCAGCGCTCCTTTGCCCATGAGATGGCCCTCGCCACAGCCCTTGAGCTTGCTCAGGACAAAATCGACCATTATGCAATGGAGGTAAACCGTCTGCGTGATCTGCTTGAGAAGAAATTGGAGCAACTAGGCGCACAGATTTTTTTCCGCGATGTCGAGCGGCTGCCCAATTGCACGGTTGCTGCGTTTGAAGGGATTCATGGAGAAATGCTCGAGCATCAGCTAAAAAAAGAAGGAATATTTGTATCGGCTTGTCCTCAGGTTAACGAATCTGCCATCAGTTTTGTTCTTTCTGATGAGAGCATAGACATCGAAAGAGTTTTAAGTGTCATTACCGATTTGATCAACAAGGATATCTTTGTCCCTTTTTCGGCAGAAGATGCCAAGCTAAAAAATATGCGGGCCGTCACAGGCAATTCTGGCAAAGAGATTACTCTTTCCATTCTTGTCGATGAGGAAGACGGAGTAATCGCCGACTGTAGATTTGACCTCTTTGGCCCACCCGCTCTGCACGACACAGCCAATGCGACCACACAACTGCTGCTGCGCAAAAATTATCTGCAGGCAAAAAGAATCTCCGCGGAACTGATCGAGTCGAAAATGACCATTCACGATCATACATACCTCAATCCCATGATCGATCTGCTCGACGCAATCACCGATCAATGCATGGATATTCCGATCGAGGATTTCTATACCGCTCCTCCAGAAATGGGCGATGAGGAAGTATTTGTCTATCCCAATTGGGAAACGCTCACAAACGACCAGAAGAAAGCGGTGATCAGCGAAGTGATCGACAGAGACGTACGCCCCTATGTGGAGCTCGATGCAGGGGGTGTAGAAGTGCTCAAGATTGAAGAAAACAGGGTAACGATTGTCTATAGTGGCAATTGCACATCCTGTTTTTCTGCAACGGGGGCGACACTCGATGCGATTGGCAATATCCTGCGCAGAAAGGTCTATCCCGACTTAATGGTCTTGCCCGATACCAGTGTATTGAAGCACTCTTGAAATTCAGCAAAGTCTAATTGAAGGTCTTCTTGAAATTCAGCGATAATTTGTTCTGAAAGTTGGTTTAAATCCCACTCCCTTCCCGTGATTTCAATCAAGGATGTAGTGGGCTGATTTGTTTCTACTGGGACATTCACATTCATTCCTATTCCAATCACAACGCCCCCCTGCACAGTCTCGGCTAAAACACCGCATAACTTTTTGTCGCCTACTAAAAGGTCATTGGGCCATTTGATCCGCGTCGCAACACCCTCTTTTTGCAAAACCTTGTAAGTGGAATAGGTGAACACTTGGGCGATATAGGGAAGCAGAGGATTCTTTGGATCAATGTGGAAAAAAATGCTCATCGTCAAATTACCCCTCTTTGAGACCCATTGCTTGTCAAAACATCCTCTGCCAGCTGTCTGAATATCGGCGATGATGCAGGTCATTTTCGTAGGATCAAACGTATGAAGGTTCTTTTTCGCCCAAGTATTGGTCGAGTCGAGCGATTCAAAATGAATGGTATAGACTTCCATAGGATTGCTTATTATACTCCAGATATGTGGAACTTGAAAACCATAAAATGGATTGATTATCGCCTTGTCGTGCTTTTAATGGCGCTGATGACAATTAGTCTATTGGTCATCTCATCGGCTACATCAGAAGAGATCGACTGCCTCTTCACCCCCTATGTCAAAAAACAGCTTCAATTTTTTGGTCTAGGCTGGATTCTCTTCTTCTTCTTTAGCGGGATGGATTACCAGAAATTGCGGGAATGGACCTGGATCCTCTACTCGGTGATGATTGTGCTGCTGATCGGCCTCTTTTTTGTCCCTTCCATTCAGAATGTTCACCGCTGGTACCGGCTGGGCTCCTTTGCCTTTCAGCCTTCTGAATATGCCAAACTCATTGTCGTCTTGGCAGTCAGTTGGTTCTTGGATCGAAAAGGGGAACGTGCAGGCAACTGGACCTCGGCATTTCAAGCAATGTTTATTATCTTCCTTCCGTTTGTCCTCATCTTAAAGCAGCCTGACCTGGGCACAGCTCTGGTCCTTTTCCCCGTTGCCCTCATCCTCTTTTATTTTGGGGGGATCCGCAAAAGTGTCATCCTCTTTCTTTCCGGGCTTGCCTTCGTCGGGTCAGTCATCATCAGTCTTTTTTTTCTGGGGGTCCTAGACCACGATGCTCTGCGCCCCGTTGCAACCAAAGTCCTTAAGGATTATCAGTATGAACGCTTAAATCCCGAGACCTATCACCAGAAAGCGGCTCAGACAGCCATTGCCCTGGGAGGGATGACTGGAGCTGGCTGGCAAAAGAGCGAATTCACTAAGCGTCAATGGCTTCCGGCTGCCCATACCGACTCGATTTTCCCCGCCTTCGCCGAAGAGTTCGGAACCCTAGGGGCAATTTTCTTGCTCGGCATTTTTTTCGGATTGATCTATGTTAGCTTTCAGGTGACGGTGATGGCCAAGGATCGGTTCGGGCGGCTTCTAGCTGCTGGGATTTCTATCTACTTGGCAATGCATATTGTGGTAAACTTAGGGATGATGAGCGGTTTTTTGCCAATTACAGGTGTACCTCTAGTGATGCTCTCCTATGGGGGGTCCTCCATCCTATCGACCATGACCGCACTGGGGATTTTGCAAAGTATTTATAGTAGAAGGTTTACATTTTGAAAGAACAACATACTTTTTTATTAGCTGAAAAGAAATGGCTCGGTGAAGGGACGATCAAACTCTCTGGCTCAGATGAGGAACTCCATTTTTATACCCGCTGGAATCTGGGTAAACTCGATAAGGGTGGAAAGATCCCCGCGTTTCAAGAGGTTCAAATTCGGGGAGTCGAAGAGGCGATGCACAACCAGTTTGTGATCACCGATCTAACGCCTACCCATTTTTCAATCGAATTGGAGAATGCGGCGCTTGGGAAAATCTCCGGCAAAGGGATCATTAAAAACAATCTGATCGCCTGGGAATTTCGCAACAAAGAGATCGGCTTCGAGGGCTTTGAGTTCTACGAGAAGCAAGAAGATGGCAGCTACCTGATGCGCGCCGAATATGCGACTCCCGACCACTTCCGGACCATGATCCGTGCCAAAATTTGGGAAAAGCTCGAATGAAAAAGCTCTTGCCGCTGCTCTTCTTGTGTTTAGCATCTTTCACCAGGCTCGATTTTAATGAATTAATGCTCGGAACTGACTTTAGAGACATTATTGACTGCTACGGCGATCCCTATGCAGTTAGCGAACCACCATGCGGCGGCATCCAACTAGAATACATCGAAAGGATTGTCATCAACGACATCCTCATTTATGAAAACCACTATTACCTCTTGATTCAGGATGACATCCTCGTCTCCAAATGCTTCCGCGAAGAGGACAGGCCCGCTTACGACGAGATGTATCAAAGGGATCCTAACTACCCTAATTTCCCTTAAATCATTGAACTTCTTCACTTGTTCCTATATGAAGAAATCATGGAGCAAAGTAAAGGCAAAGTGGTCTCAATCATCGGCAGCATCATTGTTGTTGAATTTGAGCATGGCCTGCCTCCGATCCACACCTTGCTGTGCGCAGGGAAAACCAAAGTCTACATCGAGGTGCAAGATCACCTGGAGATGAATCGGATTCAGGGACTCGCCCTTACTGCTGTAGAAGGGCTTTCTTGCGGCGAAGATGTTGAAGAACTCCACGAAACGCTTAAAGTTCCCGTTGGCCCAGCGTGTTTGGGCCGGATGATCAATGTCTTTGGTGAGCCGATCGACAAAAAGGGGCCAATCGATTCCGTGGAGCACCGCTCCATTTATCGCGATCCACCTTCTTTGTCCAAGCAATCGATCAGCTCAGAAACGTTTGAGACGGGGATCAAGATCGTCGATGTGCTTGCTCCACTCGAACGAGGGGGGAAAGCAGGTCTCTTTGGCGGTGCGGGCGTGGGAAAAACAGTCTTGCTCACAGAGATGATCCACAATACCGTCAGTATCCATAAAGGGATCAGCATCTTCTGCGGAATAGGTGAAAGGTGCCGCGAAGGAGAAGAACTCTATAGGGAAATGAGTGACAAAGGGCTTCTGCCCCACACGATGATGCTCTTCGGGCAAATGAACGAACTGCCCGGAAGGCGATTTAAAGTGGGACATGCCGCCTTGACGATTGCCGAGTATTTTCGAGAAGAAGAAAAGAAAGACATACTCTTCTTGATTGATAACATTTTCCGTTTTGTTCAAGCGGGTTCTGAAGTTTCCGCGATTATGGGGCGTTTCCCTTCTCGTTTGGGATACCAGCCGACTATCAGCACAGAATTATCAGCCTTTGAAGAGCGGATCACCTCGACCCCTTCGGGCGCCATCACTTCGATTCAGGCGGTCTATGTCCCTGCCGATGACTTTACTGACCCGGCGGTCATCCATATTTTCTCCCATCTCTCTGCCAATATCGTCCTCTCGCGCAAGCGGGCAAGCGAGGGATTATATCCGGCAATCGATCCGCTTAAGTCAGATTCCAAGATGCTCAATCCTGCAATTGTAGGCGAGAGGCACTATCAGCTCGCATTGGAGATCAAGAGAACATTTTCCGAATACGAAGACCTTAAAGATATCATCGCCATGCTCGGATTCGATCAGCTCTCGCAGCAGGATAAGG
>JAGVJV010000294.1 GCA_020050965.1 Parachlamydiales bacterium | reverse complement strand
TTGCGCAAGATCTCGCGGATCGGCATGGCGATCTCACCTGGAGAGAGGGCGGCCGTAGCAACTTGATAGAGAAGGGGCTGGAACAGGTGGTGATTGGTCTTATCGATGAGGAGGATATCGAGGTCAGCTTTCTTAAGTGCCTTTGCAAGGGTTAGTCCTCCAAACCCTCCGCCAATGATGACCAGCTTGGTATATGCCATACTTCTCTCTTTCAAAAAACCGCATTCTCCCATAAAATCATATTAAAGACAAATGGTTGGCGCCAGGCAATGGTTTATGTAGAGTATCTCCTTCGGCAGCATGGGAAAGACTTGGGACTTGATCTCATCGTTGGCAATGGACAATTGAAGCGCAAGATCCACCGTCCAGAAGTGCACCGCCCGGGCTTAAGCCTAGCCGGCTTCTTGAAGAAATTTGTCCCCAATCGCATCCTGGTCTTCGGCAATAGCGAAGTACTTTACCTCAAAGAGCTTACAGCGGAATTGCAAGACGAGCGGCTAAATGCTATTTTAACAGAAGCAACCCCCGTCGTCATTGTAGCTGGAAAATATTCCATCCCTAAGAAAATCCTCCAAATTTGTGAAGAAAAGGGGATTCCTCTTTTTAAAACCTCCCTACCTACAATGGAATTCATCAGCAGAGCCACCTCTCTTTTGATAGACGAGTTTGCCCCTATGACCACTTGCCATGGAACTTTTATCGAGGCATTTGGTGTCGGAGTGCTCATTCAAGGCGATTCGTCTATTGGAAAGAGCGAGGCGGCTCTTGGTTTAATGGAAAAAGGACACCGGCTAATCTCAGATGATGTGGTCAAGCTCCGTTTGAGAAAAGATTCGATAATCGAAGGTTGTGGGCCTGAACTCAATAAACACATGATGGAGATCCGGGGGATTGGGATCATCAATGTGGCCCATCTTTACGGAGCTGTGTGCGTTCGCGGTTCGAAGAGCTTGGATCTGATCGTCAAGCTAGAAGAGTGGGATGACCAAGCGTTTTATGATCGGATCGGCCTGGATGAAAAATTCATTGAGTTGCTTGGCGTAAATATCCCCTATCATATACTGCCGGTTAAACCGGGTAGAGATGTGGTTTTACTCATTGAGACGATTGTGCTCAATCACCGGTTGAAGCTGATGGGTTACCACTCTGCAAGAGAATTTAATATGAAATTATTAGAGACAATATCTCGTAAACAAAAAGAAACGGATCGTGAAGCTATCGAAAAGACTTAAGGTCAAAAATCCTTTGGGACTTCATGCCCGTCCAGCAACAGTGATTGCCCGTCTCTTGCAAAAGAGCAAATCGAAGGTATTTTTCACTTTTCATGAGGAAACTATCAACGCTCGTAGTATCATGTCTGTACTGATGCTAGCTGCCAATAAGAATGCGCAGATTTTAGTGACAGTGGAAGGGGAAGACGCTGAAACGACGATGGATAGTCTAGTTGAGGCTTTCAATAACCAGTTTGGGGAAATCACAAATGGGTGATGAAAAGGGAAAAGAGATTAGGATCCAGGGGGCAGCCGTTAGTGAAGGTATTGCCATCGGATCTCCTTTTTTTCTCAAGTCTGTCGACGAAGATGTCCCCGATTTTGAAATCACCTATAATGAAGTCGATTCAGAGGTTGCTAGATACCGCAAAGCGTTGTTCTCGAGTAAAGAAGACCTCACTCGTTTACGCCGAGATCTAGAAATGGAGGGCTCCGAAGAGGCAGTCAGTACGATTGAAACCCACATCCAGATGCTTGAAGATCCCATGATCACAACCGATATGGAAGGGAAAATCCGGCAGATGCTTCGCAACACCGAATCGGTCTTCCATTCTGTGATTAGCGACTATTCTAACCGCTTCTCCGAACGGACCGACTCCTTCTTTCAGGAGCGGCTTATCGACGTCCAAGACCTCTCCAAGCGTATCCTGGGCCATTTGAGAACGAAGCAAAGTGGGCATTTAGGAGAAATTCCGACGGGATCCATAGTTTTTTCTGAAGAGATTGCCCCCTCGCACACTGCTTCTGCGCATGTTGCCCAGATTAGCGCTTTTGTCACCCATTCAGGAGGGGGAAATTCCCATGCGGCCCTCATCGCCCGTTCAAAAGGAATTCCCTATTTAGCCAATATCGATGTGGCGGTGATTGAGCAGTTGAATCCCGAGAGAGTGATCGTCGATGCTTATGAAGGGGTAGTCATCGCCGACCCGACTCCTGAGACGATTGCCCTATACAGAGAAAAACAAAAACAACTTGCGACTCGCTACCAAATTTTCCTAGAAGAGGATCACCTCCCGGCTGAGACAATCGATGGGATCAACATCAAACTCTACGTCAACGTCGGAAATCCACAAGATCTCGATATTTTCCCCTATCGACACGATGGGGTGGGACTCTTCCGTACCGAATACCTATTTTTACAGACCAAAGAGTTCTACCCATCTGAAAAGTATCAGCAAGAGGCCTACACACAACTGATCCAAAAGATGAAAGGACGCCCCGTTGTCATTCGCGTCTTTGATCTAGGGGGGGATAAGCAGCCTAACCTATTTCTCGACCGGCATAAAGAGCCCAACCCTGTTCTAGGCAACCGAGGGATCCGTTACCTGCTGCGCAACAAAGAGCTCTTCAAAATGCAGCTCAGAGCCCTTTTCCGGGCCTCAATTGGTGCCGACGTGCGCCTACTGCTCCCGCTCATCTCCGATATTAATGAACTGATTAAATCCAAAGAGATCATCGAAGAGGTGAAGCAAACCTTGCGCAAGGACAACCCCGACATACCCGATTTGGCGATTGGATGCATGATAGAAGTTCCATCGGCCGTGATGATCTGCGATGCCTTAGCGAAGAATTGCGATTTCCTATCGATGGGGACCAACGACCTTGTTCAGTACACTTTAGGCGTTGACCGGGGAAATCCTCTGATGAGCGAACTCTATTATCCTACCCATCCAAGTCTGCTCAGGATGATCAAAATGGTCATCGCCGAATCTAAGCGACAAAATGTGCCCCTGACACTTTGCGGTGAGATCGCCTCGAGTACCCTGATCGCCCCCTTGCTTGTTGGGCTCGGCATCCGTGACTTCTCGATCACTCCACGCTATTTGCCTCACATCAAGCAAACCCTGCGTAAATGGACAATTATCGAGGCCTACGAACTCGCGCAGAAGGCTTTAGCATTGACAGATCCAAAGGGAATCTCCGAGCTATTGCTCATCGCACAGAAAAAATAAGCTGAAATTCAATTTTCAAAGGGAGAAGGGGAGAGAGCCCATCAGATCGCTCATTTCTCCACCCTTTTCATCATTGAGCTGCGAGGAAGCGTGCTCAAAGGCGGCGCGGATGAGATCTTGGAGTCCTTCGATATCGTTTGGATCGACACATTCGGGTTTAATTTTAATGTCGACCATTTTCCCTTCACCATCTAAGACGATCGTGACGAGGCCATTGCCGCTCACTCCGGTGACCCTTTTATTTTTCATGTCATCGCGCATTTTTGAATACTGCTCTTGCATCGCGCGCGCTTGTTTTTTCATTTTGGAAAAACCACTTCCCATATTTATCTCCTTTATTTTAGACCTCTTTCGAAACTTAGGGTTCATCGATTTTCGGGTTCTTTTGAGCCGATTTTCGATTCAAATT
>JAGVJV010000229.1 GCA_020050965.1 Parachlamydiales bacterium | reverse complement strand
GTCGCTGATTTGGCAGAAATAGCCCCAGAGGTTAGCTTTTTTCATCAGGTCTTTATTGATTAGGGGCACCACGCAGATGGGGAAATCGCCTGAGATCCCGCCGCCGATTTGGAAAAAGCCGATTTGAGCATCTTTAGAGACTTTTTCATACCAGTCAACTACGGACACCATCAGCTCAAGACCAGATTTGACGGTATCGATGTGCATAAGCTCTTTTTTGATGACGTAGGCGACGAAGCAATTGCCTGTCGTGGAATCCTCCCAGCCAGGGACGAAAATGGGGAGCTTTTTCTGGAAGGCAGCAAGGAGCCAAGAATTTTTGGGATCGGTCTCATAGTGAGGCTCGAGGACTTTGCTCTCGAGTAATTGGTAGAGGTATTCATAGGGGAAGTAGCGCTTATTCTCAGATTCAGCTTTTTTCCAAAGGCCGTGAAGGTGCTTCTCGAAACGGCGCATGGCCTCTTCTTCGGGGATGCATGTGTCGGTCACGCGGGGGAGTTGCTCATCGTGTAGCTCTAGCTCTTGTTCTTTGGTAAGGCAGCGGTAATCAGGGATGCGCCGATAGTGCGTGTGGGCGATCAGGTTGTATAGGTCCTCTTCGAGGTTCGCGCCTGTGCAGCAAATAGCGTGCACTTTGTCTTTGCGGATCATTTCGGCGAGCGAGATGCCAAGTTCGGCTGAGCTCATGGCCCCGCCTAGGGTGACGAGCATTTTGCCGCCCCGCTTGAGAAGGTCAACATATCCGTCGGCAGCGGCTACTGTGGAGGCAGCATTGAAGTGCTTGTAGTGGGTCTTCATGAATTGCTTAATACTCATGATGGTTTCCTTTTCAAGTAGGTATGCCCTTTTAAAGCATTCTCAAAGTGTTTTTTGATTTTTTTTGACTCTTGCTCTGTAAGAGACTTCTTTGCAATGGAACTGTGAATCTGTTTCATGAACTGCTCAGGGCAACTCTGCACATAGTGGAGCATTTCTTTGACTGTGCTGTAGTTGACTTCGTTTTTGATCGCCCATTTGCCTGTTTTATCGAAATCGATGTGCACTACGCTGGTGTTGCCAAAGAGGTTGTGGCGGGTACCTAGGATCTCTTGATAGGCTCCAGCGAGGAAAACGCCGATGTAGTAAGGGCGAGCATCGAGTTCGTGCAGGGGGATGACGTTGATCACCTTCTCTTCCTGCATAAAGCGGTCGATTTTGCCGTCGCTATCGCAAGTGAGGTCGACGATGGTGGCTCGCTTGTTGACCTCTTCATTGAGGCGGCTAATCGGTAAAACCGGGAAAATTTGTCCTAGTGCCCAGGCATCGGGCAGGGACTGAAAGATGGAAAAGTTGCCAAAATAGAGGTCGTTGACTTCTTCGGTAGCGGAATAGGAGGCGCTGAGCACTTCGGCGACGAGGATTGAATGGTGTGCGACCAGCGCTCTACCAGATTCACTTAGTAGGGTTGGATGGGGGATAGAGGCTTTATTGCAGGTGTTCCCGATGATCGAAATGGCGCTCTGGGCATACTCTTTGAGGGTGTAATTTAGAGAAAAATCCGCCTTCGACGCGGTCCCTTGATAATCGACGGCGAGGCCTCCTCCGATATCTAGGAAAGAGAGGGATGGGCAGAGTTTTGCAATCTGGACATACATGTCGGCTGCTTCGTGGAGGGCTTTTTGGATGGAGGCGAGGGAAGTGATTTGGCTGCCGATGTGAAAATGGAACAGTTTTAGCCAGTGGCTTTTTTTGGTCTGTTTGAGCAAATCAACGGCTTCGAGAATCTCGGGAATGGATAAGCCAAACTTTGACCTGTCGCCGCCCGAGGACTTCCATCTTCCGCTCCCTTGCGAATTGAGCTTCATTCTAAAGCCAATTTCGGCCTCAATTCCTAAACGGGCAGCTGTGCTGAGGATCAGATCGAGCTCTTCGAACTGCTCCACGATGATGATGGTGCGGGTGCCCAATTTTTTCGCTAGGAGAGCGATTTCGACATATTCGACATCTTTGAATCCATTGCAGAGGAGCAGTGTTTTCTTATACTGTTTGAAGCTGAGCGCAGCAAGCAGTTCAGCTTTACTTCCTACTTCTAAACCAAGGGAATATTTGCTTCCCGATTTACGGATGGTCTCAACGACGTGCTTTTTGGGATTCACTTTGATGGGGAAGATAGGCTGATAGATGTTCTGGTAGTTGAGCTCATCGATTGCAGATTGAAAGGCAGCACAGAGGTTTTGGACCCGATCCTTTAAGATCCCGTCAAAGCGGATGAGAAGAGGGGCGGCAATTCCTTTTTTCACAAGAGATTGGACGAGCTCGAAGAGGTCGATCTTTATCTCTGTTTGACCGGGACGAATTTCGATGTTTCCTTTCTCATTGATGTCAAAGTAGTCTTTACCCCAATTAGGGACGGCGTATAGCTCGCGGTTTTTGTGAATAGTTTTATGCATAATCTCTTATTAACAGTTAAAAGATTTTCTGGCATATAAATATTAAGATGGAAAATTTCAACTTGCAAGGGCATGGGATAAAAGGGCACTATTTAGGGTTAAAGACCCCTTTGGAATCGGCCAAAATCGTCCTGCTGCCTATTCCCTTTGATCGAACATCAACCTATCAAAAAGGGGCGTCCCACGGTCCGGCTGCGCTGATTGAAGCTTCCCGCAATTTAGAATTCTACGATGCCGAAACAGGGTCGGAGCCCTATAAACGAGGGATTCATACTGCAAAACCCATTGTTGCCAAGCAAGTGCTCAAGCGCACTTATGAAACGACTCTTTCCTTATTAAAAAAGGGGAAATTTGTGGTGGGAGTGGGAGGCGAGCATTCGATCACCCCCGCATTGGTCAGAGCGCATGCTGAATTTTTAGGTCCATTTTCCGTTTTGCAGCTTGATGCCCATGCTGATTTGATTCCTACTTACAACGGGGATCCTCTCAACCACGCCTGTGCGATGGCCCGCGTTAAAGAGGTTAAAGGAGCCTATCCTCTTGTATCAGTGGGGATACGGAGCATGAGCGCAGAAGAGTCTCCTCTGCTCGATCTGCCCAATACGTTTTTTGCCCACGATTTGGATAAAGAGGGATGGATGGATCAGGTGGTTGAAAAGCTGGGCCAGCGGGTTTATATCACGATTGATCTCGATGCCTTTGATTCTTCCCTTATGCCTTCCACTGGGACGCCTGAACCAGGAGGGCTTTTTTGGAATCAGATAATCCAACTTCTTAAGAAGGTGGCAGAGAAAAAGGAGATCATCGGTTTTGATGTGATGGAGCTTTGCCCGATAAAGGGGTTAAAAGCGCCCGATTTCCTGGCGGCAAAGCTGATTTATAAAATTCTAAGCTTTACACAATAGTACAGAGTCAAAAATCAAACTGAGCTCGGATCGAAAGCCCTTGATAATAGAACTCCTTATGCGGAGAACCCATCACATAGGTGTACCCTGCGATAAAATTGGTCATCATGTCGTATTTGATCAATAAATCGACATGATAGTCGCAACCACACAAATAAGTTCCCCAGCCAAGACCTATTGCACCTTCATAGAAGAGCTGCGTCGTATAATAAAAAGTGGGGTTTCTCTCGACGTTGTCTAAGGCCGGCACAAAGCCATTAGGAGTTTGCACCCCTGGGAAATTTGTTTCCCCTCGGTATCGAGTGAATCGGGTATAGGGGATCCATATCCCAGCCATCCCATGGAGATAGGTGCCGCACCATAATACCCCTTTGATTTGAGCTTGGACGTAGGGACCGATTCCCCAGAGCTTAGAATCTGTCTTCTGCGTCCCTTGAAGACCGCTGAGGAGATTATAAAGGAGGTCTGAATGGAGCGTCGACCACCAAGATTTTAGCCCAATGCCTGCATCAACGATCAATCGCTGCGCTAAGTAAAAGGGTCTGCCCATTGTGAGTTGCATAAAATCTAAATTCAATCGCAACTTAGATCGGAGGGATGATGCGGGTGAGATAAAAAAAAGAGCTGGATCAAATGCGATCAAGAAATCCCTTGGGAAGATGAAGCCGCGCGGTGTTGCATTGAAGTGATTGGTCGATTCATGGTGAAACCAGGTATACTCAAGATTGACACTCCAGTGATCAAATTGGGGAATGCCGATGCCAGCAGCCACTTTAAAGCCTGGTTTATATCCTTGATGATGTACGAGTATGGTTTGAAGAGTTTCTAAACCATCCGTACTGAGTTCTGACCTGCTTCCAAAATAACATGAGCTATCGCGGTTTACTTCCCAGTAGAGAAACTCCCCTGCAACAGAAATGTCGGCGCAGCGCTGATTAAAAGTATATTGAGCTGGCCAAAAATGCCCGACAGGGAGCTGACATGACTCAATTGGTTCGGGCGGAAGAAGGGGGCAGCACTCATCAGGTTGTGTTTGAGCATACCCTGCAATGGATAAATTCACTGCCAGCAATATTAAAGATCTGTTCATCATTTCTTCTCCAAAATATACCCTTTTTAAAAATCTATTCGTCCGCCGATGGCAAAGCCGTGCACGCTATAATTGGATAGATTCATTCCATCAAAGCCCAAGGGAGTTAAAGCGACGCTGTAATTAAAGATGTGCTGAAAGATAAAGTTGTAGGTAACATAAAGATCCAGATGGTACTGGTTACAGAAAAAATAATCTCCCCAACCTATCCCAATTTCACCATGATGAAACGCCTCAAGGTGAGCAGAATGTTCTTTTTCTTTCACTGTGCTGTTAGCCGAAGGAAAAAGAGCTTGCGGGAAGAACCCTGTTGAAAGGACCTTATAACAACTTCCATACATGAGGGAAAGATCGATAGCGACCAGAGCTTTGAAATGCCAAGGCAAAATTCCTATCCCTTGAAACCCGAGGTTCGGACCAACTGCCCAGGTTCTGTGGTCAGCCCTCGATAACCCGCTCGATGTCACACCCGCAAATGCAGGAGGAGGAGGATTTAAT
>JAGVJV010000086.1 GCA_020050965.1 Parachlamydiales bacterium | reverse complement strand
TCATATCGATAGCAAACGGCTCAATCTGAGAGGGGTGCTCAGCACTAAAAATTTCAACGAATTTATATAATTAAAACTTGACATTTAAATGAGTTTTTAATATAATTCATTACTATATGACAATATCATCAGCTCAAAATCCCGAATTAATTCCAGGCGCAGACACTCATGTCTACTATACTCTTTTTTCATTCCTAAGTCCCAGGGAACTAAGCGCTTGCGCACAAGTAAGCCAAAAATGCCGTGCATTGATCAAACAATTCAACGCGAAGGACCGAATAACGAGAGCCTGTGCTTTTGTTGGAGAAGTCATGAGCATCCCTCGCAAACAGCTGATTGATCAGTTTTCTAGAACCTACAGAAATCTCATGCGAACGCGCCCTCTTACAGATGAAGAGTGGGAAGAGCTTCGCCCATGGGTTACAACTCGAGAAGAAGCTAGATCAGATTTAACATTTTTATCTTCGAAACTGAAAGCTCCAGAAACCGCGCAGCTACTTCGAAGTTGCCAAGGTGAAGATGAAGTCGACAAAAGATCCATAGTATTCGATAAAACAGGTCTTTTATTGAACAAGGACATTCGAGCTTGTTATCGCAGGCTCTTTGAACTTGCCGGAACAGTTCTTCTCATTATGGGGCCACGCGAAAATGAAGATTACATACCACCCGCAACTAGAATGCAAAGGGTCGTTACAGCATTAGAAAAGGAAAGGAAAACCTCTCAACCAGATATCGAAGAGGCTGTTTGGTTCATTATTTCCTGTTTATATGGGAATAAATTTGCAGATGTGAAAACAAATTGTATGACTTTAGTTCAGATTGAGCTCGCCAAACTCAATCCTGAAGAGGC
The DNA here is from genome assembly GCA_020050965.1 of Parachlamydiales bacterium. Lineage (GTDB taxonomy): Bacteria > Chlamydiota > Chlamydiia > Chlamydiales > Rhabdochlamydiaceae > Sacchariniichlamydia. The sequence goes on along the minus strand of JAGVJV010000086.1, from coordinate 10,463 downwards.
CGAAAAACTTGTCGGCACTCTTAAAGACACATTTGAAACATTTAAACAATTGGCCACTATCTATCAAACCTTTGAAATAGATCAAAGAAAGGTTATCCGTGAAAACAGCTTTGGACTCACTGCGACCATAAAAGATTCTTGGGGTATAGAGAATGGTGAAGGGACTCCGAGATCCATGTTCCGAAGTTTAGGTGGATTTGCTAGTCAGCACATCCTCACTACTGAAATTTTAAGTGATGTAAAATTATCACCTTTGGGGTGGAGTGTTTGTGCTATAATCAGCTTTGGGACTTGCATGTTTGATGTAGCATTTCCAATTAAAGCCGAAATAGTGCACGATGAACAAGGTGATGAAGTCGTCCGTTACACCCCACACCCACTACGCTCTAAAGCCAAACTTGGTTGCGACCTACTTTCCGCCATTGCCATAGCATACGTAGCCTGTGAAATCTTCAGCTATTTCTTGTGATTTTCGTCATTTTTGCGGTTCATGTATACTGCAGGATGGATTCTTAATTATCTCAGCCTGCGGAAGAATCTTCCTGCAAAGAATACGTTGAAAAATTTTTCCTTTAAATCTATTAAAATAGAAAAATATTAAAGGAATTTTCCCATGAAGCCCAGCCTCTCTAATCCTCTCGTCCTCCCCTGCGGAGCCACTCTTCCCAATCGGCTCCTAAAAAGCGCGACAACCGAGGGGATGGCCGATACTCATGACCGCCCTACCCCAGCATTGGAAGAACTCTATCGACGTTGGTCAGAGGGAGGATCTGGCACGTTAATCACCGGTAACGTGATGGTTGATCGTCGCTATCTAGAACGGCCTGGCAATGTTGTGATTGAGGATGAGAGTGCCTTACCCGAGCTCTCTCGCTGGGCAAAAGCTGGAACTGTGGCTGGAAACCACTTTTGGATTCAAATTAGCCATCCAGGCCGCCAGTGCAAAAGGATCGTCTCCTCACATCCAGTAGCTCCAAGTGCAACGCAGTTACATCTCCTGGGTAATTTTGGTAAGCCGCGCGCACTTAATGAAGATGAGATTATTGAAATCATACGCCGATATGCGCGCGCGGCAAGTATAGCTAAGAAAGCAGGTTTCACAGGTGTGCAAATTCACGGTGCTCACGGTTATTTATGCAATCAGTTTCTTTCACCGAGGGTCAACCAACGGACTGACAATTGGGGCGGAATATTGCAGAACCGGGCCCGTTTTCTGCGTGAGATTGTTCAAGCAACAAGGCATGAAGTGGGGCCAGCCTTCCCAATTTCTGTAAAACTCAACTCTTCGGATTTCCAACAAGGTGGATTCACTCTAGAGGAATCGTGTCAAGTCGCAAGATGGTTAGTCGAGGACGGCATCGATCTTCTGGAGATCTCAGGTGGTACCTATGAAAAATTACAAATGATGGGTGATGGGCAAAAGAAAATGGCAGAGGGGACCCGTAAACGGGAAGCCTACTTTCTCGAATATGCAGCCTCTATCAGGGCTGGGCTGAAAGTACCGCTGGCAGTTACAGGTGGCTTCCGCTCTCGCTCGGTCATGGAAGAGGCCCTATCCAAAGGAGAGCTCGATGTAATCGGTGTTGCTCGCCCATTGTGCTCTGAACCAGATATCTCTTCCCGCTTAATAGCAAGGACTGCCGAAGCTGGTCGAGCCGATGAAGAGAATCTGCGATTGGGCCGAGGATGGCTTGGACCCACAAGTGAAAACAAGGGAATCCGTGCAGCTAACTTTCTGGCTATGATCAGCTGGTTCTACGAGCAGCTCCTACTCATTGGATCTGGAAAGAATCCCGATTTCAGGATCACTGCATGGCAGTCCTTGATCCGGAATCAGACCAGAGAAATAAAACTCGCTCTTGCCCGCCGCCGCGTTTCAAAATAAAAAATTGTGCTATACTGCGCCCCCTCAAGTTGTGTGAATTTGGGCCCACGCGAAAGCTAACCGAGTCTATCGCAATCTGCGGAAGAATCGTCCTGCGACTAGCTGGGTAAAAATGCCGATGAGCGCCATGGGCCAGATATTGTTTAGCACAATCTCAACTGGCATCGCCTTGAGGAAAAGCCCCCTCGTATTGATCAGCATATAGCGGAGCGGCATCAGGTAGCTGACCGGCTGCAACCACGTCGGCATATTTTCAACCGGTGTGGCAAAGCCTGAGAGGAGCACGGAAGGGAGCATGAAGATGAAGGTTCCTAGCATCGCCTGCTGCTGTGTGTAGCAGAGCGAGGAGATGAAAAGGCCGACGCCGCTGATTGCTGTCACGAAGATGTACTGCGACAAGAAAAAGAGGGGCAAGGATCCTGTAAAAGGGACGCCAAAAAACAACCTTCCCATCACCATCAGAAAGATCCCTTCGATCATGCCGACTAAAATACCTGGGGTAACCTTGCCGACGATCATTTCTCGAGTGGTCAAAGGGGAAACAAGGAGCTGATCGAAGGTTCCTAGCTCTCGCTCTCTGGCCACTACTTGAGTGGTGACAACAAGGCAAGCGAGCATGCTCAAGGTGCACACCAGAGAAGGGATATTGAACCAGACGTAAAGGGCGTTAGGATTATACCAGTAACGGGGGAAAAGGGCCACATTCTGCTGATGGATCCCCGCTTGCGCTGAGAAATCGGCATTGTACTGTTGGATGATGCTTCCCGCATAGCCCGAGAGGATTTGAGCAGTATTTGACTTTCTCCCATCTAAAATCAGCTGAACCTCGGCTGGCAAATTTTCATTGAGATTGCGGGAAAACTGCTCGTCGATCGAGACGACCATTACCCCTTTTTGATTGTCAATGAATGGGCCTATCTCCTCGATTCCCTTGAGATAGACGATCCGGTTGAAAAAGGGGGTTCCTTGGAAGCGCTCCACGAGTTCGAAGGCTTGTGCGCCGTTATCCCGATTGATGATTCCAACTGGCACGTTTTTGACATCCAGAGTCGCAGCGGGAGCAAAAAGAAATAGATACAGGATAGGTGGAAAAAGAATCGAAACGCGGCTTTTAGGATCGCGCATCACTGCCAAAAGCTCCTTCCAAATCAGTGCCAAGATCCTTTTAATCACAGAGCTACTCCAACCTTTTTACCGTTTTTCTTTTAGTGATCACAAAAAAGATAAAACCTATCAATAGCATAAAGAAGATATTCTTTAGGAGGAGCGGCCAGACATCGCCAACGAGAAATAAGGTTTGCAAGTTTTGGACAAAATAGCGTGACGGGATGATATAGGTAATCATTTTTATCCATTTAGGCATGCTAAAGATCTCGAAAAGAAAGCCCGAGAGAATAAATCCAGGGAAGAATCCAGTTACGATAGCGACTTGATACGAGAGCGCCTGGCTTCTGGATACAGTCGAGATCATCAGGCCGAGCCCGAGCGCGCTCACCAAAAATGCGCTCGTGACAACGTAGAGGGCCCAAACCGACCCTCGCAGGGGCACGTCAAAGATAAAGACGGTCGCGAGCACGCAAATGGTCATCGAAATCTGCGCGAGGAAATAATAGGGAATGACCTTTCCTGCGATAATCTCGGAGGTCTTAAGCGGAGTCGAAATAAGCGCCTCCATCGTCCCCCGCTCCCATTCTCTCGAGATGACAAGAGCGGTAAGAAGTGTCCCGATTAATGTCATGATGATTGCCAGCGATCCCGTTAAGAGAAAGTAGCGGCTCTCTAGTTGTTCATTGAACCAGACACGGGGCTGCACATTGATGTGCGGCAGCCCCTGCAGATTGCTGCTAATGGCCTCCTGCTGCAGCCAATTTGCAAAAGTACCTTGGACATAGTATTGAAAAAAGTTGGCAGTATTGGTCTCGCTCCCATCAGCGATTGCTTGAAGGGGCGCTATAGTCGCTGCTCTATTGCGAAATTCTGAAAAATAGGAAGGAATGACCACAAATCCTCTAATCTTGCCCGCTACGATGTCTCTCAAAAGCTCCCTTCTGTCACGGACGATTTTCACATCGAAATAACGTGAATCGGTGAATGACTTAGTTAAGCTCTGTGCATCGGGCGCGGTATCTTCCATGACGATGCCGATCCGCAAGTGATTTAAATCGAGCGACACCCCAAAACCATATAAAAACAGCAGCAGCAGAGGAAGAAAAATACTGATCAGAAGCGAGCTTGGATCGCGCACGATCTGATAGCTCTCTTTGATCAGCAGCGCCTTTAGGCGCCTCCAGTTAAACTTGTCCGGATCTTGCGTCATACTCCTCAATCAAATGGACAAAGGCATCTTCCAATGTGGGGTTGGAGTTTTCGGCAGTTCTGACGCTCTCCTTAAGCCCATCGGGAGTGTCCAATTTAATCACCTTTCCCCGATAAATCAGAGCAATCCGGTCGCAGTACTCTGCCTCATCCATGAAGTGCGTCGACACCATCACCGTGACCCCTTTGCCCACTAACCCATTAATGTGATTCCAGAATTCGCGCCTAGTAATCGGATCGACGCCGGAGGTGGGTTCGTCGAGGAAGATCACAACCGGATTATGCATATTGGCGCATGCCAGCGCTAGCCGTTGTTTGTAGCCAAGCGGCAATTGCCCAGCAGATGTAGAGCGGAAATGGTTCAAGTCAAAAATTCTAATCATCTCGGCAATGGCTTCTTCCTTCGCTTTGCCCTTTAAATTGTAAATACCAGCGAAAAATGTGAGATTCTGATTCACGCTCAGCGTATTGTAGAGAGAGAACTTCTGCGCCATGTAGCCGAGCTGCATCCTCGCTTCCCCTGTAGCACTGGCCAGATCGAGCCCATTCACTCTAGCCTTTCCCTCAGTCGGTTGGAGAAGGCCGCACAGCAACCTGAACGTGGTCGACTTGCCCGCCCCATTAGGTCCTAGCAATCCAAAAATCTCCCCCTTTTCAATCTTAAAACTGATTTGATCCGTCGCAGTAAAATTCCCAAATTTCTTGGTCAGTTTTTCTGCATCGACAGGGATCTCGATGGCTTCTGTCACGACAGGCCTTTTGTCGGCAAGTTCAGAATAGGCGCCCGGACCTCCTCCCAAAATGTCGATAAAGCCATCCTCGAAGCGAGGCTGCTGAGGCTGAATTTCATACTTGTAATCTGCAAACGAAAAAGTAGGCACACCCTTCTCGCGCATCACGATCCGCAGATCTCTGCCTTGGATGACCCCGTCGAGCACATTCTTCTCTTTAAGTAGCTTAAACAGTAGCTCACGCCGATTGCCGACGATATTGGTCACCCGAAATACCCGTCCTTCAACACTATCAGTTAGTTTTTTGGGCGGTCCTTGATAGAGTAGCTTGCCCTCATTGATGAGCAGGACCGTATGACAATCCTCCACCTCATTGAGATAAGCTGTACTCCACAAAATAGAAATGCCTTCCGCAAGAAGCGCCTGGATCATTTTCCAAAGCTCGCGCCGCGAAATTGGATCGACGCCAACTGTAGGCTCATCGAGCAGCAGCAGTTCTGGCTTCTTGATGAGAGCACAGGCAAGCCCAAGCTTCTGCTTCATCCCTCCCGACAAATTTCCACCTAGCCAGGTAGTGAAATCTGTCAGGTCGGTGAATTTTAGTAATTTTTCAAATGCCTCTTCTCTCTCCTTCCCGACGACCCCTTGCAGATCGGCATAAAAAGTGAGATTCTGCATGACAGTGAGATCTTCATAGAGGCCAAACTTTTGCGGCATATAGCTGATAGGAATCGGGGCATTAAACTCGATTTTCCCCGATGTAGGAAGCAAAAGACCAGCCATCAAACGGATCAGCGTCGTCTTCCCTGCGCCATCTGGTCCTGCTAGCCCGACGATCTCCCCTTTTGGAATCACAGCATCGATCCCCGCTATCGCAGGCGGCTGCCCTTTCTGAAAAGCCTTGAGCAGATTTTGGATCGTGACAAGAGGTTCACTCATTCAACCTGACCGTGACCGGCATCCCCTGCTTTAAAAAGTGGTCGGGATTGTCGGCATAAATCCGCAGACGATAGACAAGATCGGTCCGCAGCTGCGCCGTTTCGACCGTCTTCGGAGTGAACTCTGCCATAGGAGAAATAAAGCCGATTTGGCCCTCATATACATTCCCGCTATCTGTGTAAATATAAGCCTTCATCCCATAATAGATCTTTCCAAGCTGCGTCTCATCCACATAAGCGCGGATCCAAACAGGTGAAGAGACAGAAAGGGTATAAACGGGTTCAGAAGGATTGACGACCGATCCAGGCTCACGGATGCGAGACAAAATGACCCCATCTGTTGGAGCGCGCACCTCGGTAAAGTTCATATTGTCCTTAGCAATTTGCAAAGCCGCGGCCGCAGCATCTAGACTCGCCTGCAGCTGCGCACTTGAAGTGAGTGCGTTGTCGACATCTTCCCTAGAGACGCCCCCGAAACCAATTGCTTGATTGCGCCTGCAAAGAAGGATATTGGCATTTTCCAGATTGGCCTTCACTTGAGCAAAATTAGCCTCTGCTTGTCCTAGTTGACTATCATAGGGAGATTTATCGAGAACTGCTAAAAGAGCATCTTTTTGGACAAAATCGCCCTCTTCAAACATCAGCTGCGCCACCTTTCCCGCGATGCGAAAACTGATGTCGACCTGACGCACATCCACATTCCCAAATAGCACCAGCTCATGTTTTTTTTCTTTTTTTTGATAAACAAAATAGAGAGCCACTCCGATAGCGGCGAGGAGCAAAATTACAGCAGCAATGATCATCTTCTTCATAGTGATCCTTCATACTCAAAAAAAAGAGAATTGACAAGTAAAAAACTATAGCGTATCTTTCACCCTAAATTTTTTCTAAGGAGACTGCTGTCAATTTAAGCTTCTGTCGATTTTCGGGTTCTTTTGAATCGAAAAGCGCCAAAATAATCCCGAAAATCGACAAAGCCTTAATTCGACTGCAGTCTCTAGTCAAGAAAATGAAAACCGAATTCACAACGAGGAACGAATATGTTAGAATCAATACATTTCCCCATTAAGATTTATGCTGGAGCTGTCGCATTATCCCCAAGCTCTTCAGCTCTTGTCCAAAAACTATCCCCAGTAGGACTTGTATCCAATTGGGCCAATAAATTTCTAAGTGCTGGCTTAGACTACGTGTTGCCTAAAGGGCCTATCTCAGATAAAAATGTGAAATGGATATCAACGTGGGCAAATTGGGCAACATTCACAGCCCCAGTGAAAGCCTTCCAAGACATGCCGACAAAATACTCATGGGCACTTTCATGGTTGGAATATCCTGTAACTACAATCGGATTGAGTGCGCGCAAAATTACCACATTTGTAAATCAACGGTCAATTGCCGAAGACCGAAAGACAAAAACTGTCAATGCGATTGCATCGGCAGCAATAAACCAAGCAAAATTACCTATCCCTAAAGATGGATCTAAGTCCGATGATGAAAGTCGAAGAACCTTCGTCAATAGCTTTAAAGGTAAAGTGCAAAAAATTCTAAATGATAAAATCCCTCAAACCCCTTCTTGGGCGCAAGCAGCCGGTTTTGCTGCAGAAATGGGAACGCAATTTTTAGTCGCTTGGGTTGGACGTTATTATTTCTTTGATTCTCTTGCACCGAGTCATCCAATTCTCTACTATCCAGCCGCCCTCGTATGTTTTAACATTTTTGCAAAGATGACCTTACATTTTTCTGCTCGCAGTGCCTACACAGAGGCTTTCAAAACAAAATATGTAGCCACAGTTCTGACAGAAGAAATGGTCGAGGCTATTAAAAAAGAAGCAGGAACAGAGTTTCAACTTGTCGAGGAAGATGGCTCACTCAAAACTGCTCATTCCGAACAAATGGGCATATTCGCAGATTGGCTCGGGAAACTGGATAAAATTGTAGAAGCTCAGACAAAACCCAAGACACCGCAAAAAGCAACACCACAGAGGAAACCTGCAGGTACTGAAACTCCAGCCTTCAAAAAAGGCGCTTCTGACAAGGGTGGAGAGGGCAAAGAAACTAAGGACGCTAAAAAAGGCGAGGCAAAGAAATCAGCTGAGCCTCCCGCAACCCCTAAAAAGACCCCTGCAGGTAAAAAAGGGGCAGCAGCTACTCCAGCAACTGAATCAACTAAGAAATCAGCTTCAGTGGCAATTAAAGTGCCGAAATTTGAAGATTTAAGTGAAAAAATGATCAGGGGTTGGAAAAGCTTGATATCTTCTAAAATAGATATGAATGAACTAACTAATGAAAATGCTTTAGCATTTCTTAGAGACCACCTAAAAGCAGTAAAAAAGCATAAAGAGACAGCAATAGATGTAGAGAATGAAGAGCTTGAAGATATCCTTGAAGGTCTAAGGAAATATATAGCTAATGAAATAAAAAAATGTGAAGAAATACTCCGCAGAGCAAGCATCCAAAAGAAAAATAAAGCAATGCAAGGCTTTGCTTCGGATCCCGACAAAAAGAGCTGGAGTTTGTCAGATCTTTTATTTTGCTGTAGGTCCAAGAAAGCTGCCGCGCCAGCCCAAGATCCTGATGAATCGGTGGTAGTAAAGAAAGAAGCTACACCCAAGCATCAAACTAAAAAAGCTGAAAAGGAAGAAGTTAAGGAAGATGAGGAAATACTCGCCACACCAACACCTTCTGATGAAGAAATAGATGAAGAAGAAGTAGATCCAACTGTAGATCCTTCTTTCATAAAAAAAGCTGAAGCAGCAATTTCCCCCAGTGAAATCGTAGATGGTGATGGTCTTGATTCCGATGAAGATAAGTGATATCTAAATTTTTAATTAAGAGGGGCGGAGGCGCAAGCCTTCTCCCCTTACTTTCTTGACAAAATCCCCTCATTTGGTATAAAATATTTCCATTAAAGTTTAGATTTTGAGGAAATATGCCAAAAACTGTAGAAGCATCACAACCTTCAATGTTAGATCACCCTCTTCTTTTTCCCGCCAAAATTGTCGTTTGGCCATTCCAATTTACACTTGCCAAAATCGGGTCAGTAGTACGTTCTATCCTAGGATATCTTTTAAGCATTGGCGCCTTTTCTTTTGCTAAATGGCAGCACGATTGGCTTGCTTGGGGAGTCATTGAGGTCTTCACAAACGGCTTTAAGGGACTGATTTGGAGTTCATGGGATCCTTCCCGTCTTGAAAAGGCTTTTAAGATATTAGAGAATATAGGCGGTATTCGCGAGTTCACCCCTTCTAAAGATGGAAGTAAGCTGGATTCCATGCGGATCACCTACAAAAATGTCAAAGCAGCGATCGAAACCAATGGTGGACAAATCATTCAATGCCTCCCCATCAGCCCCCAAGATAAAAATTATCAGGTTAATCGAGTTGCACCTACCGAATACGCCGACGTCATTATCCCTCAAGAAAATCATCCCCTCTGGGAAACCTTTTATAAAGAAACGCTCTCTAACTTAAAAATGGAAAAGGCCAGCTTTACATTAGAAAATGGTTCAGTCGTCCACGGCTTTATCATTAACCATTGGAATGAAAGCGACCCCAAACGGCCCGAGCCTGGTCATTGTTATATTAGATCCCCATCCCCTGGGGTGAGTTTTGCACAGGTAAAAGGTCCAATGCTGAAAATGGTCTTGTGCCTGCAAGCCGATATGATTTGTTTTGACAATCCTGGTACATGGAAAAGCGAAGGAATACCCTCTGAAGGTGCTTACTACTTAGCTGGTGAAGCCATGGTCGAAAAAGCGATCCATACTTTTGACTACGAACCGAAGAATATTACAATTGATGGATTCTGCGGAGGAGGCCTCACTGCAGCCCATCTTTATAAGAAATTCCACAGTCTTGGAATCAATCTTTTTATCCAAAATACTCCTGACAGCCTATATAATGTCATCTGTCAACAGGCTTGGCCAGCTAGGCACCTAGCTCCTTATGCAATCGATGGTGTCCAATCATCCGATCCAAAGATTAAATCCCTTGTGAATCAGAATAATTTTGATAGCGTCGAGCACTTTAACACTCTGGAAGGTAAGCCTAAGAGAGGGCATGTAACGATTCTCCATACCATAGGTGATAAGACAGTCGATCCTATGTCTCATGAAAGGCTTATCACAGCAGCTGAAAAAGTGGCTGCAAAAGTATGCCCAATCATGAATACTCCTATCAGCAAAAGTAAAGATCCACACCGCGATGAGGTCGTTGATGTCCCCGAAACATGGAAGTTAATCATGAAATCCATCATCGACAAAGCACCTGCTAAAAAACCTCCCGTGCAAACACCTGAACCGGTAGTGCCTGAGCCTCAAGCGAGCCGCTGGTCTTGGATTCCTCTTTTCGGCGGATGAAAACGATCACCGTTAAAGTGATTCCTAAAGCATCGAAAAGCGAGGTGATCGGCTGGGAAAATGATCTGCTCAAAATCCGTCTTAAGGCAGTACCTGAAAAGGGCGAGGCCAATGAGGAGCTCGTCCGCGTCCTCGCCGACTACTTTGATATCCCCAAATCCCAAATTACCATCATCCGCGGGCATAAATCCCGCACAAAAACTGTACAAATTGAATAAAAAATAAATCAACAGGATCCG
>JAGVJV010000125.1 GCA_020050965.1 Parachlamydiales bacterium | reverse complement strand
TTGTATATGCCATGCAGTCCCATGAACTGACAACGGTGAGTCACTTCAACACCTGGTGTATTCATTTCTAAAATAAAGGCGGTGATCTGCTTGCGCTCTTTGCCTTTGACGATTTTAGGGGCTGTTTTTGCTAGCACGACGATAACACTTGCAATAGGGCCATTCGTACACCAGAGTTTTTCCCCATTGAGAATGTAACTTTTCCCATCTTCAGAGAGTTTGGCCTCGCAGCTCATCCGAGCTGGGTCGGACCCAACCTCCACTTCAGTGAGGGCAAAGGCTGAAATTTGTCCTTGAACAAACCGGGGATAGTATTTCTTCTTTTGCTCTTCGCTGCCAAACATTTGCAGGGGCTGCGGAACTCCGATCGATTGATGAGCAGACAGTAAAGCAGATGTCGCAGCATCATAACTTCCCACCGCCATTGCGACCCGATTGTAGTTGGTTTGCGAGAGGCCCAAGCCCCCATATTCTTTAGGGATTTTGAGTGCAAAGGCGCCTAATTTTGCTAGCCCCTGAAGATATTCTTGTGGCAGCTCGCCGGTTCGATCGACTTCGATGGGGTCGAGGTTTTTGGTGATGTAATCGGTCAATTTGGCGATATATTCATCCCCAATTCTCTTATCTTCAGGATCTTGCTGAGGAAAAGGGAAAAGCATATCGGATCGGAAGGTGCCCATAAAAAGCTGGGCCCCAAAACTCGGGTGCTTGATCTCTTCACGCGCCTCTTCTGTGACCTCTAGAGCGGCGCGGGCTTTTTCTGAGCCCATTTTGGTGAGCAAATTTTCTTCCTTCATAATCTCACTGATTAAATTAAACCGAAAATCTTTACAAATAAAATTGAGTAAACTAACATGCGAAATATGGAAAAGACACCCACTATTGCCTCTCTACTTCAGATGATTGAGAGAGATTATCATAAGGACAATGCAATCGCCGAAAAGGGTGTGCATGGCTGGATTCATTTAAGCCATAAAGCACTACTAGGTGAAATTAAAGCAATGACCCTTTATCTCCACAGCATAGGGATAAAGAAAGGGGACATGGTAGGGATCATGGCCACTTCGGGGATCCGCTGGGTGATTGCCGACCTGGCGATTATTTCGTGCGGAGCGATCTCGATTCCACTTTTTGCTAACATCTCCAGCGAGAACTTTCTTTTTGAATGCGACCAAACCGGGCTAAAGACGCTGTTTGTTCTTGGGACTGAACCCTGGAAAATGTATGCCGAGCATCGGGACCGATTTGAGAGAGTCATCGCCATGGACGCCCCTCCTCTTGAGGAAAAGGCTGTGACTTATGAAAATGCGATCGAAATTGGCCTTGAACTATTCTGCAAAAATCCCAAGCTTTTCGACCAGTTGCTAGACCAGCAAAAAGAAGATGATTTGGCGACGATTGTCTACACTAGTAGCTCGACTGGAATCCCCAAAGGGGTGATGCTATCTCATAAGAACCTTTTATTCATTACGGCAACGAATTTCATGGGATTCGATGAGAACGATCGTTTCTTAAGTGTTCTACCTCTTGCCCATATTTATATGAGGATCGGCACTCTTTGGTTATTAAGATGGAATATTGAGATCTATTTCTTCAATGATCCAAAAAATATCGATAGCGCTCTCCGTGAAATCAAACCCACTTTAACAGCATTTGTTCCACGTGTGGTTGAAAAAATCTATACAAGAATCTTACTTGATCTTGAAAAAGCAGGTTATCTGAAGCGCGCTATTGGTAAGTGGGCTTTCAATCTTGCCCTTGACCCCGATTTTCAGCACAGCTTATTCCATACCTTAGCTGACAAGCTTGTCTATCAAAAAGTGAGAGATGCCTTTGGAGGAGAATTAAAATTCATTCTCTGCGGTTCTTCTGCCATCAATCCTACTTTAGTTCTATTCTTCCATCATCTTGGACTCCCCATTCTTGAAGGATATGGGATGACTGAAATGATGGTAATTGCAGCTGATACACCGGATCATTTCAAAATTGGGACGGTCGGCCGTGCATGCCCCGATGTGGAAATCAAGATTTCTCCAGAAGGGGAGATTCTCGTCAGGTGCGATGGGGTGATGCAAGGCTATTATAAAAATCCACGCGCCACCGAAAAAGCGATTGAGGACGGATGGTTGCATACGGGAGACAAAGGGGTCATCGACAATGAGGGATTTCTCAAAATCGTCGGCAGAACGAATGAAATCGTCAAAACTTCCACGGGCGAGTGGATCGCCCTTGTGCCCCTTGAAAAAGAGCTTGCAAAAGCCCCCTTTGTTGAATATGCGATGGTGGTCGCAGAGCATGAGAAATTTGTCTCGGCACTGATCTTCCCCAATTTCGAAGTATTGCATGCCTTGAAGGTATCTCAACATTTGGCGCACATCAGCGATGAAGAGTATTTGCGCGGGGAATTCATCAAACGGGAAATGGATAAGCTGATCGAAATAATCAATGCTCACCACAATCACTGGGAACAGATCCATGCTTACGCATTTGTTCTCACTCCACCGACCATTGAGGGAGGAGAACTCACACCGACTTTTAAACTGCGGCGCAGTAATATCGTCGACAAATACCAAGATCTGATTAAAGAGATGTACAAGAAATGACAGAGAGAGTTGCCATCGTCCAAGGGGTTCGAACTCCATTTTGTAAGGCTGGCGGAAAGTTCAGAGACATCCCGGCCGAAGAATTAGGAGCCATTGTCGTGCGGGAACTCCTCGAGCGGGCGCCTATTAAAAAAGAAGAGGTCGACGAGCTGATCTTTGGAAATGTGATCCCCAATACCGGCAATCCGGCTAGAGTGATCGCTGTCAAAGGGGGGCTGCCAGTCACTTGCCCTGCCTATACCGTCGGCCGCAATTGCGCTTCAGGAATGGAAGCGGTCGTCTCTGCAGCGAATCAAATTGCATTGGTTAAATCGAAAATCATCTTCGCCGGCGGAGCAGAATCGATGAGCCAATACCCTATTACGTTTCCTGAGTCGATCAAAAAATTTTTACTTGCTCTTTCTAAAGCTAAAACTCCTCTACAAAAACTGAAAGCCCTTTTCTCACTTCGCCCTTCAATGTTTAAACCCCAGATTCCCGAGCTCGAGGATCCGCTGTGCGGTCTCATTATGGGGCAAACTGCAGAGCTCATCGCACGCGAGCTGAGAGTGACACGCCAGGAGACCGATGCCTTCGCACTTCTGAGTCAAACGCGGGCTAATGCAGCGATCAAGCGGGGCCGTTTTGCCGAAGAAATTGTTCCAGTGCCACTCCCACCCCACTATGACCAGATGCAACTAAACGACGATGGTCCTCGTGAAAATCAATCGATGGAAATCCTTGGGAAATTAAGACCCATCTTCGAGCCTCTGACAGGGCAAGTGACTGCAGGCAACTCGAGCCAAATAACCGACGGAGCTGCTTGCCTTTTGCTGATGAGCGAAGGGGAAGCGAAAAAGAGAAATATCCCCGTGCTGGGGTATATCCGCGCGACTGCCTCCGCAGGTCTCGACCCTGCCCGCATGGGACTTGGTCCAATTTTTGCCACTTATAAGGTGCTAAAAGAGGCAAATCTAACACTTGATCAAATCGATCTCATCGAAATCAATGAAGCCTTTGCAGCACAAATTGTCACGCTTGAAAAAGCCTTCCAGTCGGCCGAATTTTGCAAAAGAGAGCTGGGACTCGATCACCCCCTAGGCAAACTCGACCGAGAAAAGCTCAACGTCAACGGCGGTGCAGTCGCCCTTGGACATCCCGTAGGCGCAACTGGCGCTAGAATCATCCACACACTCCTTCTAGAACTGAAAGCCAGGAAGAAAAAATTGGGCCTTGCCACGCTATGTGTTGGCGGGGGTCAAGGCGAAGCGGTAATTGTGGAGGCAGCACCATGAGCTCCATCTTCCATTTTTCTATCGACAATGAAGGGATCGGCAAGGTTCTTTTTGATATCCCTGACGAAAAGGTCAATAAACTCAACCATGAGGCTTTTAAGCAATTTAGTCAGCTAATCGAGAAGCTAAAAGAGCGCAAGGATATCAAGGCCCTTTTAATTACATCTGACAAAATCATTGCCGGCGCTGATTTGAATGAATTTAAGCTCGCTTTTAAGCAACCTGAAGTTATTCAACAAATGCTCCATATAGCGCGCGAAACCATGTTTAAATTGCGCACTCTCCCTTTCCCAACCATTTTCCTGATTAACGGATTATGCGTCGGCGGAGGACTCGAAATGGCTCTTCTCTGCGACTATCGAGTAGTCGCCGATGGCCCAAAGACCTCCCTCGCCTTTCCAGAGACATCGATAGGGATCCTTCCCGGATGGGGCGGAACGCAGACAGCGCCGCGCCTAATTGGACTCCAGAAGGGAACCGAGATGGTCGTTTCTGGCAAGTCTTTAACTGGAACGCAAGCCTATAAAGCCCATCTTGCTGATGCGATTGCAGCGCCACAGTTTTTAGAAGAGAAAGGGAAAGAATTCGCTAAGGCGATCCTTACCGAAGAGGGCAAGAAAAAAGTCCTCGCTCGACGAAAAAAAAGTGGTCTGAAAGAATTTCTCTTAGAAAAAAACCCGATCGGCAGAGCATTTCTTTTCTCCCAGTTTCGCAAGGCAATTTTAAAGAAGACCAAAGGATTCTATCCTGCCCCCTTGATTGCTTTAGATGTCATTAGGAAAAGCTGCACGCTTCCTATTGAGCAGGGGCTGAAAATCGAAGGA
>JAGVJV010000118.1 GCA_020050965.1 Parachlamydiales bacterium | reverse complement strand
GAATTGAGCCGATCATCTACGCCAACTTCGCAGCGCATCCCCAATATGGTGGAATGTGCAAAGCGATTCCGCCGCCGCCCAATGCAGAACGGGAAAAATGGCTAAGCTTTGCACATGAGAAGGGGCTTTGCGCAGCCAATCCTGAGGTTTGTCGGATGTATCACATTTACGCTGCCCGCATCGGAGGTGTCGTATGAGAACCATTCAGAAAGAAGATTTGCAGCTACTTGCTTTGGGTTGTGCCTTCCTCGGTTCTGGAGGGGGCGGCAATCCAGCCTACGATCAATTGATCGCTGAGCATGCGTTAGAAACTTATGGACCCATCCAGGTGATCAGCATCGATGAGCTCGACGATGATGCTTTAGTTGTCCCCATGGCGTTCGTGGGCGCTCCGCTTATTGCATCGGAAAAGCTCTCAAGTGGAAGAGAGTTTGAAACGATCATCCGCCATTTAGAGCAGCGCAGGAAAAAAATGGTCCTGATGCCAGCTGAGATTGGGGGTGCCAATGGATTGTGCGCTATCGCGGTGGCGGCCAAACTGGGTTTGCCCGTTCTCGATGCCGATTCGCTCGGAAGGGCCTATCCCCAGATCCAGATGACCTCGTGTAATCTTTTTGGGGTCAAAGCGTCGCCAGCCTATTTTGCCGATAGTTTGGGCAATTTGGTAGTGATCGAAGCAGAAAATGCCCATGCGCTTGAGCGGATTGGAAGACATGTCTCCATCAGCATGGGATCGAGCTGTGCAGTCGCCATCTATTTGATGGAGGGGCGCGAAGCCAAGAGGGTTTTGATTCCCAATACTCTCTCGCAGGCGCTCTCGATCGGCCAATCGATCTTGCGGGGCGATCCTACCCAAGGTATTTGTCTGATTCAAGGGATCATCACCGAGGTAAAGCAGGAGATCAAAAATGGGTTTTTGCAAGGTTCAGTCAAGATCAATAGCGATCAAAAGATGGTGGAGGTGCTCTACCAGAATGAATTCTTGCTCGCCAAGGAAGGGGAGGCTATTTTGGCTACCACTCCAGACATTTTGACGATCATCGAAGTCGAGAGCGGCACGCCCATCACAAGCGATGGGCTTTGCTACGGCTTAAGAGTAGCGCTTCTCGCAGTGCCGGCGCCAAAGATCTGGCAGACAGAAGCGGGGCTTGCTTTAGTGGGGCCCCAATATTTCGGCTATGCAGTCGATTATCAACCAGTAAAACAGGAGCAAATCAGATGAAACATAGAATAGGAATTGACATCGGCGGGACCAATACAGATGCGGTCCTGATCGATGAGACAAATCAGATTGTCGCTCACGCAAAAGCGAGTACGACAGAAGATATTGCCATCGGCTTTCAGCAAGCTCTAAAGAAGCTCCTTGTGCAAAACAGGGAAGTGGAAATTGAAGCCGTGATCGTTGGAACAACCCATGCGACTAACGCGATTTTGCAGAGAAAAGGGCTCTACCGGGTCGGGGTGATCCGGATTGCTGGGCAGCGTCCAGAATCGCCTCCTCCCTGCTATGGGTGGCCCAAAGAGCTCTCCCAAGAGATCCTCAGCGGGTATGCGACGGTCGATGGGGGCTTTGAGTGCCACGGTAGTCCCATTCGGAAATTGAATGAAAAGCAGCTTGAGCAGAGCTATAGGCAGCTCATTCAAAACGGGGCTGAGAGCATTGCGGTGATCGGAGTCTTTTCTCCGATGAATGCCGAGCATGAGCTTTTGGCCGCTTCAATCATTGGGCAGATCAGCGACATTCCAATCACCCTTTCGCACCAGATCGGCGGGGTGGGCTATTTGGAACGGGAAAATAGCTCGATTCTCAACGCTGCGCTCAAGAAGGTGATGGAAACAGGCTTTGCCAAGCTCCAAAATATCTGCCACGGCTTGGGACTCAATTGCCCCTTGCTCATCACCCAAAACAATGGGAGTAGGATCTCGCTTCAAGAGGCAACCGATCATCCGATCTTGACCATTTCGGCTGGTCCGACCAATTCCTTTGTCGGTGCGAGTCAGCTCACAGGTCATAAGGATGCGATTATCGTCGATATTGGAGGAACATCAACCGATATCGGCTTGATCAAAGGGGGCTCTTTCAGACGAAGCTTAAACGTCTCATCCATCGGCGGGGTCAAATTGAACTTCCCGATGCCTGACGTAGTTTCCCTTGCTATCGGGGGAGGAAGCCTCATCGAGAGGGCACCCATCAAAGTGAGGCCTCGCAGCGTGGGCAGAGAGATTGCTAGACGGGCTCAGTGCTTTGGAGGGGCGGAGCTTACCTTGACCGACCTTGCGGTTGCTGCTGGTCATTTGAAGATCGGCGAAAACCAAAAAGTGGAGATATCAAGACAGGATGCACTTCCGATTTTGCAGCACGTGATCCAGACTATCGAGGAAAATATTGCTTTGCTCGATGGAGCAGATTTGCCTGTCGTCTTAGTCGGCGGAGGGGCCGCAGTGCTTCCCTACCGGCTCCTCAGCGACCGGTATCTCATCCCAGAGAATGCCCATGTGGCCAATGCCCTTGGAGCGGCTCTTTCGAGGATCAGCGGCACGGTCGATAAGATCATCAGTCTCACCGATCAGGAGAGTGCTTTGAATATACTCAGGCAAGAGGCAGTTGAGCTAGCGATTGCAAAAGGGGCTGCGCCTGAGACAATTGCAATCTCCGATGTGCAGATCATTCCATACCACTATGTTCCGAACAACATGGCACGAGTGATCCTAACGGCTCATGGGAATCAATAAAAAATGGGGGGAAATTTTTGCCCCCCTTTTTTTGCTTTATTGACCAGCAACAGTGGTTTGATTGATTACGTTTTTTACGCCTTGGACTTTTTTTACAATCTCAGTGAGTTGTGTCTTGTCATCTGTATTTGCAACAATACCCGTCAAGGTCACTACTCCATCATGGGAATTGACAGAGACCAATCGGGAAGAAGGAGCAAGTCTCGAATCGCTCAAGATTGCTGTTTTTACGTTGGCGGTGAGTTGCCAATCATCTATATTAGCTTCTGCAAATACTTGGTTTTTTTGCTCCGACTGTGGAGGGCTAGGTTGTTGACAAGCACAGCACATCGCGCATAAAACTGCAGCGAACAATAGATTTTTCTTCATAGGTTTTCTCCTTATAGGGGTTAAACGTCTATTTGCGGAGCTTAAATCTACAAAGCCAAGTTGTAAAGAGATTATACCGAAAATGACTCAAAAGTTGGCCGATAGGCGGGTTCAAAGCGCCAAAAATCAATCGTCGCAAAGGGGATTGTATTAGCTCGATACTACCCCCTTTGCGACGATTGATTTTTGGCAGCTTTCAATCCCGCCTATCGGCCAACTTTTGAGT
>JAGVJV010000049.1 GCA_020050965.1 Parachlamydiales bacterium | reverse complement strand
TTCCATCGAGCGGTTGAGATCGTAAAAGGCGTAAAACATCCCGAGAACGGTACCAAGAAGGCCCAGCATCGGGGCGATGATCGCAATTTCGTTAAGGATGCCGATCCGCTGCCAGAAGGTGATGGTGCAGCGCTTCCCTTCTGCTTTCATTGTCTCGACCATGACGCTCAAGCCATGTTTACGGGCGAGAATGCCTGATGCGAGCATTTTGCAAAAAAAGTGCTTCTCTTTCACACAGAGATCGAGCGCTTCATCAAATTGATTGCTGATCAGTTTGGTGCGGATATCCTTGACTAATTTGGGGGGTAAAAATTCGACAGGGCGGATAGTTAGCATGCAATAGAGCCAAACGGAGACGGCCACTGAAGAGAGGAGAAACAGAATGGAATAGATAATGGGGGCGCCTGCGAAGACCTCTTTGAGGCTAATTTCAATCTCTTTGATCGAGCGTCCCGCCTCTTCTTTGACCATCTCGAACGGATTTGAAACGCCCACAACGATTTGTTCATTTTCGGCCATTGCCTGATCGACTTGGATGGCGATGGATTCTTTTTTTTGTACTTCTTTGACGGGGACCATCTCAGGCTTCTTGAAGAGGGGAAGGGGGGTGGCCTCTTGAAGAGGCTTGCAAAGTTCTGGTTTTAGGGCAATTTCATCAAGCTCGCTTTCCACTTCTTCATCGCTGAGCACATCATCCTCAAGGAGGGCTTCGATCTCCCGGTCTAGGGCAAGGAGTTCATCCTCCTCAGCGTACATCTCTGCTAAAGCCTCATTTTGGGCAAAAACCTGTATATTGCCGACGGCTAGGAGGAAAAGAAGAATCCATTTCATTACAAACCTCTGTGATCAAAAGATTAATTTTTACGTTACCAATTCTTAGGGAAATTCTTCAACAAATTCCCTTCTCGGGATATACTGTTTATCTATGCGACCAAAAAATTTAAAATTTCCCTTTACCTGGGATAACCGCAAGCCAATTGTTCACGAAGGGGTATTAATTGTTCCCCATTACTACACTTCTCACGGGGAGTGGAAGGATGAGCTGGGACTTTTTTCTAAAGAGGTCTGCATCGAATTTTGCTCAGGGAACGGCGACTGGGTGCTCGAAAAAGCTGCACAAAATCCCTCCCAGTATTGGGTTGCTGTCGAAATGCAGTTTGAGCGGGTCCAAAAGATCTGGTCAAAAATGCATAATCAGAAAGTAAGCAATCTTTTAATTGTCTCTGGAAAAGCTCAAGAGTTTGCCCGCTACTATTTGCCGGATGGATGTGCTAGAGAAATTTATGTTAATTTCCCCGACCCTTGGCCAAAAGAGCGGCATGCCAAGCACCGGCTCATTCAAAAGGAATTTGTCGACGAGCTTGCTAGAATTGTTAGGGGAGGGGGCAAAGCAACTTATGCAACCGACGATCCAACCTATAGCGCGCAGATGATTGCTGAAATGCGGGCAAGTCCCAAGTGGTCGCCCGATTTTAATGATCCTTTCTACATCAAAGAATGGGAGAGCTATGGCGATTCTTGGTTTAAAAATCTTTGGGCAGGCAAGGGGAGGGATTTTTTCTATATGCAATTCACGAGGCAGCTATGTTAATTACTCTTTCTGCAGATCCTTCTAGCAACCTTGATTGGGAAGTTACGGGCGATGGCATCTATTTTCTCGATTTTGGCTGGACCAAGCTTGATCCTTTCGATCCTGCGCTATTCAATGCTAACCTCCTCGCAGTGCAAGAATTCGCCAAACGTTTTCCAAATGCAAAAAAAGTGGTGCTGGCCCGCACAAATGGGCAATTTTCTCAGCTTTTGGCCTCTTCTGAAAAAATGGAAGAGCGGAGTCTGGAATCGGGTTTAAAACATGAGATTTTTTGTGCTGAGCTCTTCTCTCAATATCTACATCGTTTAGCTTCTGTATTGCCCGATGAAACAGAACCGGTGGTCATGGTCGACATTGCAGACAACAATCATTTTGCAGAGATGGTGCTCCTTTTTTGCAAACGAAGATTTGAGCATTTTCAGTTGATGTTTTCAGCAATTTCACTGCCGATAGAAGGGGAGGCGAAGACGATTGTCAGCCTACCTGAAGATCAGAAATATGATCCTGATATTTTTGGTCCTCTATTCAGAAGTTTAGAAAATTTCAAGTGTATTCCAGAAGAACTTCTCAATGAACATTGGGATGAGGTAGATTCGATCGTGATCGACGAGCAGTCGCTCGGACCCATTGGCAAGCGGATGCTCAATGGTTTCGAGGCTGCAGGTGGCGAAATTGTGATTCGGAGTAGAGGGATTTGAACCCCCGACCCACTGCTCCCAAAGCAGTTGCGCTAGCCAAACTGCGCTATACTCCGTTTATATCCAGAGATTATAGCGACTTGCTCTTTTAAAAAAAAGAGATTTGTGCCATGGTTTGAGTTATGAAAAAATTTATAGAACTTTCTTCCTACCAGAAACTTAAAGCTCTTGCTGAGAACCCCATCGATTTGACTAAGAAGGGGGTCTTGACTCCTAAGCGGATCGACCAAATGGTGGCCGAGGGTCTGGGGCTAAAACTTTTTTATTCCTCCGAAAGAGTCGATGAAAATGTGCTTAAGGCTCTCTTTGAATTGGCAAGCGAGACAAGCGCCGTCGAAAAAATGCTCTCGATGCAGGCAGGGGAAATTGTCAATAAGATTGAGGGTGTCGCCAGTGAGAACCGGCCCGCTCTCCATACTGCGATGCGTGACTTTTTCGATCACCGCGAAACTGCACTCAAAGCGCGCGAAGCGACCGACCTAGCCTATGAAGAATGCGAAAAACTAAAGGCTTTCTTAGCCGATATAGGCGACCGCTTCACCCACCTGGTCCAAATCGGCATCGGCGGGTCGGATCTTGGTCCACGGGCGATCTATTTGGGCTTAAAAGGGTTTCAAAAATCGGAGCGGCATATCCATTTTATTTCGAATGTCGATCCAGATGATGCAGCGGCTGTTCTTGAAGAGGTCGAGCTGTCTAAAACACTTTTTGTGATTGTCTCTAAGTCGGGAAATACACTTGAGACGCTCACCAATGAAGCCTACGTCGTTGAGAAATTGAAAAAGGCTGGACTCAATCCTCAGCAGCACTTAGTCGCTGTCACTGGCAAAGGAAGTCCGATGGATGATCCTTCTCGCTATTTGCAATCCTTCTATATTTGGGACTATGTGGGCGGAAGATATTCGGTCACCTCCATGGTCGGTGGTGTGACGCTTGCTTTTGCCTTTGGAATGGATCGCTATCTCGATTTTCTTCGCGGCGCTTCTGCGATGGATAAATTGGCTAAAACGCAAGATCCCAAAACCAACTTGCCGCTCCTCTCTGCCCTTTTGGGGATTTGGAACCGCAACTTTTTAAATCATCCCACTGTCGCGATCATCCCTTATTCGCAGGCACTCTCCCGGTTCCCCGCCCATTTACAGCAGCTCGATATGGAATCCAATGGAAAACATATCGACAAAGAGGCAAGTGCGGTCCAATTTGAGACCGGCCCGATCATTTGGGGCGAGCCGGGCACAAATGGACAGCACTCCTTCTATCAGCTGATCCATCAGGGAACAACTGTCGTGCCGCTCGAATTCATCGGTTTTGTCAGCAGCCAATACAATGCCGATGTGAAATACCAGGGAACTACCTGTCAGGAAAAACTCCTCTCCAATCTCATTGCACAGTCGATTGGTTTGGCGACCGGACAAAAGAATGAGAACCTCAACAAAGATTTCCAAGGCAACCGTCCCAATCGGATGTTGCTGGGGGGAAGGCTCGATCCCTATACGCTTGGGGCAATTTTAGCCTACTATGAGCACAAAGTCGCTTTCCAAGGGTTTATTTGGAATATCAATTCATTTGATCAAGAAGGGGTGCAGCTAGGCAAGGTGCTCGCTCTAAAGATGATTGATCAATTTGCAGCTAAAGCTGAAGGCAAGCCGATCGATGAAAAGGCATTCCCGCTAGGCGCTGCCTATATGGAACACTTGTCCTGAACTGATCTCAATCATCTGCTTCTGAGGATAAATCTCATAAGAGGGATTTGGACTGGTCAAAAAGATCTGTCCTAATGTCGCAAGCTTCTGTTCAAATTTATACCGAAAATGACTCAAAAGTTGGCCACGGAAGTGACTCCTGTAGGTCCGCTGTACGTTGCG
>JAGVJV010000095.1 GCA_020050965.1 Parachlamydiales bacterium | reverse complement strand
GGAATAAGACCATAGGGGAGTGTCGCATTGACGAGTTGCTCCATGGTGACCCGCGGTTCAACATGGGCTATTTTTTTCTCAGGATCAATCTGGATGACTTCATCAAGAGAGCCTAATTGAAGTTTCTGGCATCCCTTTTTATAGGAGCGAGAGCGGGTTGTATTGGAATGATTTGAGCTGTAATCAAATGAAATTGGAAAAGAGTCTTTTTTTTCCTCCAATAGGGTTTTCATTTGTTTATGAATTTGTGCAACTTTCTCTGTGTGGATCATTTAACAGAGTTTATAACGAAAAGATTTTTTTGCGTCTCCTAAGAAACTTCAACCGCCACTACGGTGACGTTATCGTCGGATTGGCTTGTGTGGATGGCATGGTCGACCAGCTCAAGAGCTAGGCTCTTGGGTTCCCAGCTGAAAATCTTTTTCATGAACCAATGGAAGATCCATTTGGAGATTGTTCGAGCAGTTCTGTTCATGATGAGATTCACAATCTCTTGTTCTTCTGTATAGTCTTTTACGCCGTCGCATGAGAGGATCAGGATGTCTCCTTTTTGGACTTTGTTGATGGTGATTAGGGGTTTATGGATGACCCCTGGTTTCTCTAGGGAACCTGTGCAGTCGATATCCCCAATAGCGCGGCTCACATTCAATAGGTCTCCATTCCAACGGATAGATTTTGGATCGACTCCTCTTTGAACTGCGGCTGCGACACTTCCCCGCTTATAGTTCATTGCCGTTTCTAGTCGGATGGCATCTTTTCGACTTGTCCAATCGCGAACTAGTGATAGGGGAATGGACTTGTTATTGCGGTAGAGGTTGGCTTCGCTATCGCCGAGTGTGGCTGTAATGATCTGGTGCGTTTCTTTATCGATGAAGGAAACTACCGCTGTCGATCCGATTTCATTCCAAGCGGGTTTCTGGGCCACTTCTTGGTGAATTTCATGCAGTAGAACTTCAAAGGAACGGAAAACATCGCCACTATGCGCTTTTAAGACTGCGGAAAAGCGCTTTTGAAACTCTTGGGAAGCATAGTCGGCAACCTCTTTTCCTCCGTGGCCATCAAAGACTCCAAGAAGTGTCCCTTGCTCGATTTCGATGAAGAAATGGGCATCTTCCATCGCTTCTCTTGGGCCAATATGGTCTGCAAATGTGTGGGAGAGCTTAAGCGGGGTAATCTCTTTTCGATTGAGGATTTCTTTTGAGGGGATTGTCTTTTTTGGTGATGACACATAGGCTCTGTCTAAGGGGCCTGCTAAATGATGGTGCTCCCGAATCGCTTTGCCAGCATTGCGAATCATCCTATCAAGTGATTGCGCCCGAGTCAGGGGGACAAGTCGATGAGATTGATCAGGCAGGGAGGGTGGAAGAACTACGACAGGTTTAGGCCACAAATAATTAGCAATAAAAGTGATCATATTAATGCATTGTATCAAAAATGCAAATTAAAAATTATATAATGTTTATTTTAGATAGGTCTCGAGCCGCTGGCTCCAGCCTTTGAGCCACTGGTCTTCTTTGCGGTGGATGGGTGCGTTTTTTACCCGGCGAGCGAGTACTTTTTTGCCGCTGGTGACAAACTCTTGAATAAGTTGTTCATCGCTAAGGTCATCTGGCATCATTTGGAGGACTTGGAGCAGGCCCCAGCCTTCGCCCCGGTAGCGCTCAGTGTCAGATAGGCCAGTCCCTTTGAAGTGGGAGTAATCGATCAGGGCATAGGCTCCCTTTTCGGTCCTTTTTAATTTTTCCAAATAGGTTTTTTGTGTGTTACTTAAGTGGGGGGCGAGCTCTGCTTCGGCTAATTTAAAACGCTCGAGCAGAAAGGAGATTTGCAGCTCTAATGTGCCAGCTAGCAGATCGCGCAGTTGGAGCATTTTTTTGGAGCGCTTTTCCTTTAGAAACTCTTCGCGGGTTTTCCAGGGAAATCCTTTTTTTGACTTGATCCAGGAAGGGATCTCTTTATCGGTATCTTTTAGTTTTTCGACTAGGAAATCGACTAGAGAGGGGAAGGTTTCGGTGAATTTTTTTGGGGTATTTTCAGGGTACCAAATGAAATGGCCGATTCCAAGCGAGGGGAACTCTTCGTTTTCATTCCAAGAGATGAGTCCATCGAGTGTGCCGCGGCATTCATTTTGCCACACCTTTAGACCGATCTCATGGAGGGACTGCTTCGACAGATCGGCGAAGGCAGTTGCCCAAACCATTAGGATTAAAAAGATTCGTTTCATGCTCTTTGCGGCTTTTTTTCTTTGCCTAGGAGCAGTATCGCAATCAGGCCGATAAAAATCCAGCCCATCAGATAGAAACAGTCATTTATTCCAAGCACTGCCGCTTGGGTATTGACCAGTTCATTAATGAGAACTTGTGCTTTTGTCCCAGTTATTCCCAAGGTTTCCAGTTTGGCATAGAAGGCTGATACGGGCTCGCGGCTTGGGAGCACCTCTGCCACAATGTTGGAGTGGTGGAATGCGCTTCGACGGACCCACATGGTGGTGAAGACCGATGTTCCGACTCCTCCCATCATGGCGCGGAAAAAGTGAAACATCCCTGTTGAGGCAGGCAGTCTTTCGATCGGGATATCGCGCACCGAGAGGCTAAAGAGGGGGACGATAAAGAACAGCAGGCCAAAACCAAAAAGGAAGCGAGAGAAGGCCACATACCCAATGCTGACATCTGTATTGAAGAAAGCGCCACTAAAGGAGGATACGGCAAAAAAGATGAGACTGATTCCTAGGGGAATGAGCTGTCCGATCTTGGAGACCAGTTTGCTGATTAAGCCTGAAAAGAGGGTGGGGATGATCCCTAAGGGGGCGACGGCGACTCCGGCCCAGATAGCGGTGTAGCCCATATTCTGCTGCAGCCATAGGGGGACAAGCACAACGCCGCCAAAGTAAATGGCGTAGATGGTGATGATGTAGATGCAGGCGACATGGTAGCTGCGGATTTTGAGCAGCCGCAGATCAAGGAGCGGGGTAGGATGGAGGAGCTCCCAGACGGCTAAGTAGAGAAAGGAGAGAAAGGAAATGATCATGCATGAGAGGATCAGATTAGAATTTGTCCAGTCATACTGCTGCCCTTTATCGAGTAAAAATTGAAGGGTGCTTACACCAATGGTCAGTAGGATGAGACCGACCCAATCGGTGGGGAGTTTTCGAGTTGGGGTTTCAAATGGTTTCAATAATATGACCATGATGAGGAAGGAAATGAGTCCAAAGGGGATATTGATAAAAAAGATCCAAGGCCAATGGATGTCATAGGAAATCCATCCGCCAATGATTGGTCCGATGACAGGGGCGACGACCACAACGGTCCCCCAGTAACCGATTGCTGTATTTTTTTTTTCAGGTGGAAAGACCGAGATGATCATGGTTTGAGAAACGGGAATTAAGGGACCTGAAAATATTCCTTGCAGAAAGCGGGCAAGAACTAAGAAGGTCAAATTGGGAGCCATCCCGCAAGCCCATGAAAAAAAGATGAAGCCGAGTAGTGCAATCAAGCCCAGTCGGATCAGTCCAATCCGCTCGGTCAGCCATCCAGTGATGGGAAGGGCGATGGCGCTTCCGACGGCAAAGGAGGTGATGACATAGGTGCCCTCATTGGCGCTCACACCCAGGTCCCCTGCGATATAGGGAATGGAGACGTTTGCGATGGTATAGTCGAGGACGATCAGAAAGGTGGCAAGTGAGATGCCGATCGTCGCAAAAAAAAGTGAAATGCCTGTTAGATGTTTACTCTCTGGCATTATCGGCGATGATTTGATTAATTAATATATCAGCCCCTGCCTCTTGGTCTTCAAAGACGGTTGTCGTATAAAGCTCGTTGAATGGGGTAGGGGGAGGGATAAAATCGCCATCGGTCTTGTGGACATCCACATTCACATTCATCGAAAGACCAAGGCGTAAGGGGTATACTTTGATCTCATCTTGATCCAGGCGGATGCGGACGGGGAGGCGCTGAACGATCTTAATCCAGTTGCCAGTGGCATTTTGAGGTGGGAGGACAGAGAGGACGCTTCCAGTTGCTGCTCCAATTCCTACCACTTTCCCGTGATAAGTGATGCCCGACCCATAAATATCGGAGGTCATTTTCACAGGCTGGCCAATGCGCACTTTCCTCAGCTGCCCTTCTTTGAAGTTGGCATCTACCCAGATTTGATCTAAGGGGATGAGAGTCATCAGAGCGGTATTCGGTGTGATGGCCTGCCCTACTTGTGCCTGTTTGGCTGCGACAATCCCTTGCACTGGAGAGCGTATCGTGCAGCGCTGCAAATTGACAAAGGCATCTTTTGTGGCTGCTTTGGCCTTTTCGACCAGCGGGTGCGTTTGGACAGTTGTTCCTGCAACGAGGGCTTCTGCTCCGTTGAGTTCAAACTGTGCGGCGAGCAGATTCGCGTAGGCCTCAATAAATGAGGCTTCAGAGTGCTGAAAGTCTTCGACAGAGATCGCACCAGATTGGACGAGTTTTTTCCGATGCTCATAATCTTGTCCAGTCTTGGCCATTTCGGCTTTGCGCGACTCTACATCTGCTTTTAATTTTTCTACATTCTGAAACATCTGTGACACATTGCGCACAGTTTCGGCTAGGTCATTCTTGGCCTTTTCCAAACTGATGGTCTGGTCGATAGTGTCGAGCTGGACCAGGATATGTCCTGCTTCTACGAGTTGTGTGTCATTGACGGTGACTGTGGTAATATAGCCCGCTATTTGTGGAGTAAGTACTACCTGGTTGCCATTCACATAGGCATCCTCGGTTTTCTGGTGAAAACGTAAAATAAAAAACCAGAGCAGGAAGATAAGAAGGGAGATAATTAATAGCCCTAATGTCATTCCCCAGAGGATTTTCTTTTTGTCATGGATGGGTTGATTATTTTCCGGCTCGGGAGGTGCATTTTTCATATTATCACTGACATAGGGCTGTTTGCTAGTATCCAAGAGGCACCTCCGATTGGGGTAAGCAGTATCCCCCGCCTAAGGCTTTTATTAATTGGATGACAGCGGTTATCTGTTGATACTGTAGGGCAATGTTCTCGATCTGCTCTTGAAGAAGCTGATTTTCTGCGTCAAGGTAGTGAGAGAGACTTTCGATCGCATTTAGATAACGGGATTTAGCAAAATCTCTATTTTGCATTTTGTTCTGTAGAAGCAGTTCTTCCGACTTGAGGTTTTCATTTGTCGTTCTCAAGATTAGAATTTGATCAGCTACTTCCTGCGCAGCATAGAGCACGTCTTCGTTGTAGCGATAAATCATCTGCTCAAATTCGGCCCTTTTTTCCCTTAAATTTGCTCTCAGCCTGCCTGCAGTAAAGATAGGAATGTGGATAGCTGGCATGATAGAGCGAAAACGGCTACCCCAGTTGAAAAATCGATCGGAGAAAACCCCTTCTAACCCTAAAACAGCGAATAAATCGATGCTTGGATAGAACTCTGTTTCGGCAGCGCCAACCATGTGTGCCGCAGCTTCAATTCTCCAGATTTGAGCAACCAAATCGGATCTGCGAAAAAGGAGTTCTGAGGATATATTGCAGGGCAGAGGGAAATGGATATTGCAATTAAGAGAAACTTGCCTTACGTCTTCACACAGATCTGGCCCCTGTCCAATGAGTCGATTGAGTATATGGCGGGCAAGGCCAACTCTTTGAATAGAATATTGAATGCTTTGATCCAAAGCCAGAACCTGATTGTCGGTGATGAGAACTTGTGTTGTTGAGTCCAGAGCGTTCTCTTGCCGAGATTGAGTAAGCCCCGAAATTTTTTCGACAATTTTTCGCTCTTCTTCCAAGAGTTTTAGCTGCTGCATCTCTGCTTGGAGTTTGAAGTAGATCGAGGCGACTGAGGTGGTCAAAACCAAAATGGCCGTTTGCTGCTCGGCAATTTCTGCTTGTGCTCTTCCTAAAGCAGAGCGGTAAATGTGTCTATTTTTGCCCCAAAAGTCCACTTCGTAGGAAATATTCAGATCGAGTGTGTATTCGTCAACATGGGCAGGGAAGATCGTTGGAGCATAAGCTCTAAACAAATTGAACTTCCCCAAATTTTGATAATTAACAGAGGCAGACAAACCCAACTGGGGTAAGAGACGAGAAAATTTGACTGAAGCTTCTGCATCGGCTTCCATGACCCGTGCTGCAACACGGCTCAATGTCGGGCTATCTTCCAACGCTCGCTGAATGAGCGCCGTCAATTGGGGATCGCCAAACATTTCCCACCAATTAGGATCGGGAAATTCTCCTTCAGAGGCGTACCCCGTCTCAATGCAGGGAGTTTCCAACATTTTGCAATTGGCTTCATCTAGTGGGATTTTGACACATCCAGCAATGAAAATAAGAAATACGATCGCAACCTTTCGCATTCCTAATCAAATAGTGTAAAAATTTTTTTAGTTCAACGCCTTTTCAATTAGCGCGCCCCCTAGACAGACAGCTCCATCATAAAAGACGATCGACTGGCGGGGAGTAATCGCCCGTTGCGGCTCGGGGAAAGATACTCTAACCACGTCATTTTCAATTGCTTCAATCACGCATTCTTGATCTTCCTGCCGATACCGGATCTTGGCCAGGCAACGGAAGGGAAGGGTGTGTGGAAAATTTCCGCCGATAAAAGTGGGTTCTTTTGCTACAAGGCCAGATGCATAGAGAGCAGGATGATCAGCCCCTTGTTCAACATATACCTCATTTTTTTCGATGTCCTTCGCAACGACAAACCAGGCCTCCCCAGGCCCACCGATCCCAAGTCCTTTGCGCTGCCCAACTGTATAGTAGGCAGCCCCGTCATGATGGCCGACGATTTCTCCTGAGAGATTTTTAAAATGGCCTGGACGATAGGGGATGTAGCGGCTGATGAACTCTTTGAAGTTTCGCTTGCCGATGAAGCAAATCCCGGTGCTGTCTTTTTTGTCATAGACCGGGAGTCCATGTGCCTCTGCCAACCTGCGCACCTCAGACTTGGGGAGATGGCCAACAGGGAAAAGGACCTCTTTGAGAACATTTTCCTTAAGAGCGTGCAAAAAATAGCTTTGATCTTTAGTTGGGTCAGCCCCTTTCAATAGCTTCCCATCCTCAGTTTGGCAATAGTGGCCTGTCGCCAGGAAATCAGCCCCCAAACTCTTGGCTTTTTCGAAGAAGACATTGAATTTGATTTCCTTATTGCAGAGGATGTCAGGGTTAGGGGTATAGCCCAATTTGAGCTCCTCGACAAAATGGGAAAAGACAAGATCCCAATATTCTTGGACAAAATTGACGGTGTACAAGGGGATTTCAAGGATAGAGCAGACCTTTGCAGCATCTTCATAGTCAGCAGCTCCGCGGCAGACACCGCCCTCATCCTGCTCTTCCCAGTTCTTCATGAATAAACCGAGCACCTCATAGCCTTGCCTTTTCAAAAGAAGCGCAGAGACCGAGGAATCGACCCCTCCAGACATTCCAACAACAACTCGTTTCATGGGAAGAATTTTACTTTATTTTGCGATATGGTAAAAGGGGATAAATGCAACTTCAATTAAAAAATTTAAGCTTAGAAGGGGATTTGGTTATCCCGAAGAATGCTGTGGGCCTAGTCATTTTTGCCCATGGAAGCGGCAGCAGTAGGCATAGCCCACGCAATAAGATGGTGGCTGATGAACTCAATAAGGCTGGCCATGGGACTTTGCTTTTCGATCTCCTTACAGCCAAAGAGGATGCCGATCCGGAAATGCGCTTCAATATCGACCTTTTGACTCAAAGATTGGTTGAAGTAGCCCAGATTTTCCAAAAACAGAAGTTAAAAATCGGATTTTTTGGGGCGAGTACAGGGGCGGCGGCGGCGCTTAAAGCTGCAGCAGAGCTAGGGCTCAAAGTTGCAGCGGTTGTCTCACGCGGTGGTCGGCCGGATCTGGCAGGTAGCAGCCTTACAAGAGTGACGGCGCCCACCTTGCTGATCGTTGGCGGAGATGATACGGTCGTGATAGAACTCAACCGACAAGCCTTTGAAGAGCTCGGGTGCGACAAAAGCTTAAGCATCATTGAAGGGGCAACCCATCTATTTGAAGAACCGGGCACTCTCGCTCAAGTGGCTCACTTAGCTGTGAAATGGTTTACCAAATACTTTTAGTCTAACTTACAATATCCTTTCGGACATCCAGACATGGCTTCAGGTTTCTGCTCTTCTTTTTCATCTTCCATTTCAATGAGATCGAGTTCGCAAAGGTCCTCTTCAATATCGTATTGCTCCATCTGAGCCTCCTTATCCACAACTTGGGGAAGTGCCGCAAACGCTAACGTTCACGGCGTCTATGTTAGAACAGTATACGCATAAAAAGATTTTCTTGTGTATATGGTAAAATATGGAATTTTCTATCGATAACTTGAAGGCCACTCCCTTCTTTTCAAATTTTGATGAGAGTGATTTGTTGCAAATCTATAACAAATTAGAAAGGCAAGACCTTGCTGAGGGAGAATATTTATTTAAAGAGGGAG
>JAGVJV010000174.1 GCA_020050965.1 Parachlamydiales bacterium | reverse complement strand
TACGCCATGATTTCCCGCTTTTTCATCGACCATCCGATCTTTGCCAGTGTGATCTCGATCGTGATAGCCTTGGCAGGATTGACGGCAATGCGCGCTCTTCCGATTGAGCAGTATCCCAATATCACACCACCCGAAATTGTCTTAAGCACCACTTTTAACGGCGCTAATGCTTCTACGATGGCAAACGATGTAGCATCTCCTCTAGAGCAGCAGATTTTAGGCGCTGAGAACATGATTTACATGTATTCTCAGAACTCTTCGACAGGGAAAATGAACCTAGAGGTCTACTTTGCTTTGGGGAGCGATGCAAATGTCGCCCAGATCCACGTTCAGAATTTAGCCAATCAAGCTCAGGCGCAGCTCCCTTCTCAGGTGCAGTCTCAAGGGGTGACGATTACCAAGCAGACGCCCAATATTTTGATGATCGTGGCTATTCAATCGCCCAGTGAAAGATATGATTCCCTTTTCATGAGCAACTACTCTAATGTCAATATCGTCAATGAGCTTGAGCTTTTGCCTGGCCTCAGCTCGATTTCGGTCATTGGGCAGCGGAATTATGCGATGCGCATCTGGCTTAGACCCGATCTCATGGCTCAATTGGGAATCACGGCCAATGATGTGACTAATGCGATAAGTGAGCAGAACAGCGACTTTGGAATCGGCCAGTTGGGCCAGGCTCCGAATACTACTCCGGTTTCTTTGACTATCCCCATGGCTGCCCAAGGAAGGCTCACCACGCCAGAAGAATTTGAGAATATCATCATTCGGGCCGATTTGACAGGTGCAATTGTCAAGCTAAAGGACATTGGCCGCGTCGAACTGGGTGCCCAAGACTATTCAGTCGATGGCTCGCTGAATGGCAAGCCGGCGATTCTTTTGGCGATTTACCAGCAGTATGGGGCAAATGCGATCGATGTGGCCAAATCGGTGCGGGTGGCGATGAAGAAAATTTCGAAGCGCTTTCCCCACGGGCTGGAATATTCGGTCCCCTATGACACGACCGAGTTCATCAAGATCTCGATAGAGGAAGTTGTCCACACGATCTTTGAAGCGACTTTTTTGGTGATTTTAGTGATGTTCATCTTCCTTCAAAATCTCAGGGCGACTCTTATTCCTGTTTTGGCTCTGATGGTCTCCATTTTAGGGGCGTTTGCTGGTATCTGGCTCATCGGCTATTCGATTAATACCCTCACTTTGTTTGCGATGGTGCTGGCAATTGGTATTGTGGTCGACGATGCCATTGTTGTGGCTGAGAACGTCGAACGGAATTTGCGCGCGCTCAAACTCTCACCGCGCGAAGCTGCACGCAGAGCGATGGATGAGGTGACCGCACCTGTGATTGCGATCGTTTTTGTCCTATGCGCGGTATTTATCCCGATTGCCTTCCTTGGAGGAATTGCGGGTCAGCTCTATAAGCAGTTTGCGATCACGATTGCGATTTCGGTCTTTTTCTCAGGTTTGGTTGCTCTAACTTTAAGTCCTGCGATCGCTGCAATTGTCCTTCGGCCTCATACAAAAACTTCTAAACCGGCCCAGTGGTTCAACAATGGCCTAGAAAAAGTGACCCATGGCTATCTTAAAATTGCATCTTGGATGATCCGCCATACGGTCTTTGCTCTGGTCTCTTTTGGCATCATCGTGGCCGCTCTGATCTACTTTTTTAAGACCACCCCAACAGGATTTGTCCCCAACGAAGACCAGGGGTATGTGATCGCTTTAGCCTACCTCCCCGATGGGGCCAGCCTAGACCGCAATGCGAAAGTTTCCGCTCAGATCAAAGAGATTTGCATGAATAACCCGGCTGTCGAAAAAGTCGTTTCGCTCACCGGTTTTAGCCTCATCGAAAGCATCGACAGGACGACCGTCGGCAGCCACTTCGTCACTCTTAAAGACTGGAGCAAGCGAAAAGCCAAAAATCAACATGCAGATGCCGTCATCAAAGAGCTGAGCGAAGCCTTCCGTTATCAAATCCAAGATAGCGAGGTGATTGTCGTCAACCCTCCTGCGATTCAAGGTCTTGGAACGGTGGGTGGTTTCGAATTTTGGATCGAAAACAGAGGCGATGGGGGCAATACAGCACTCGCTGCTGCAGTGAATAATTTCATCGAAGAAGCTAAGAAAACGCCGGCCCTAGGAACGATGCACACGACAGCGCAATTCGACAATATGCAGTTCTATGTTGATCTGGATCGCGAAAAGGCCAAATGCTTAGGAGTGGGGGTTGCCGACGTTTTCCAAGCCCTGCAGACATTTTTTGGAGCGTCGTATGTGAATAATTTCAATAAATATGGACTCGTCTATCAGGTCCTTGTCCAAGCAGAACCCTCCTATCGGGAAAAACTCGACAACTTGAGTGATGTCTATGTCCGGTCCACAAGCGGAGAGATGGTCCCCATCAACTCCCTAGTGAGTGTCGAATATACAACAGGACCCAACCTGATTAGCCGCTTCAACGACTTCCCATCAGCTCAGATCATCGGCGGCCCAGCAAAAGGATACACCTCTGGTCAAGCTATCCAGGCAATGGAAGAGCTTGCCAAAACTGTTCTCCCCGATGACATGTACTTTGGCTGGAGTGGCCAAGCTTATCAAGAAATTGCTAGCGGAGGCACCTCCAATGTAGCCTTCATTGCTGGACTTGTGATGATCTTTCTCATCTTATCTGCCCTCTATGAAAGATGGTCGCTGCCGTTTGCAATTATCTTGATTGTCCCCTTTGGAACACTCGGCGCCTTCATCGCCATTAGACTCCTCGGCATGCCCAATGACGTCTATTTCCAAATCGGCCTTGTTACCCTCATCGCCCTCTCGGCCAAAAACTCGATCCTGATCGTGGAGTTCGCCCTGATGAAAATGAAGGAAGGAATGTCTGTGCACGAGGCTGCAATTGAAGCTGCTCGCCTCCGCTTCCGCGCCATCGTCATGACCTCGCTTGTCTTTATCTGCGGCGTGCTTCCACTCGTCTTCAGTTCAGGCGCTGGCGCTGCTAGCAGGCACTCGGTTGGAGTGGGTGTGCTTGGAGGCATGATTGCAGCCACCACTCTAGCTCTCTGCTACGTCCCCTTCTTCTTCACCCTTTGTGCCAGACGAATAAAAGTAGAGAAAAAAGAGGAGCCTAAAGAATGAAAAGATTCCTGCTGCTCTTGATTCTCACAGGCGCCTGTAATATGCAGCCCAGGTACTGCCGACCCGAACCGTGCATCCCTGGCGAGTGGCGCATCCAACCTGAAGAGATCTCTTGCAATCCCAACAATTGCTGGTGGACACTGCTTCAAGATCCAGTCCTCAATGAGCTGGTGATGGAAGCCCTCGAATACAACCAAGACATCAAAACCGCCATCTACCGTGTCGAACAATTCATGGCGCAGCTGGGCATTTCAAGGTCGCAACTCTACCCCCAAATCAGCGCTAATCTCGAAGCTATCCGCGAAAAAGAATCGGCTACGACCATCCTGGCCCCGATTCCACCCGGTCAGCCAACTAAAGAGCCCCTCTACACAGCAGTCCTTAATGGCTCTTGGTACATCGATCTTTGGGGACTCATCCGCAGCTCAAATGACGTCGCCCTGCATCAACTCCTAGCTCAAATCGAAGTGCGCAAAACCGTCGTCCTCACCGTCGTCAGCGGCGTTGTCAATTCCTACATCCAGCTCCGCCAATTCGATCTGCAGCGAGCCATCGCCCAAGAGCTGCTCGATACTCGCTTTGAGACACTCAAACTGATCGAAGCACAATATCATCTAGGACAAGTGAGCGATATTGAAGTTGAATTCGCCCGGGCAAATTTAGCGACCGCGCAATCTGATGTTGAACAACTGACCATCAATATTGGACTAGAAGAAGATCTCCTCAGCATCCTCATAGGTAAACCGCCGCAAGATATCAGGAGGGGAAATCTCCTCACCGAAATGTCCATGCCTCCCAAAGTGCCCACTTTCCTCCCCTCCGACCTACTCAATCAACGTCCCGAAATCCTCGCCGCTGAACAAAACCTCATCGCAGCCAATGCCCAAATTGGTGTCGCCCGCGCGCAATTCTTCCCCCAAATCTCGCTCACTGGCGCATATGGCACCCAAAGCTCCTACTTGCATGATCTGCTGAAAAATCCCTCGACCATTTGGCAGTATGGCGTAACGATTCTGCAAGAGATCTTTACCGGAGGCAGATTGACCTACCAACTCCGCCTAGCCGAAGCTCAAAAAGAAACCCTCGTCCACGCCTACCAACAGGCAGTGCTCAATGGCTTTAAAGAAGTGAATGACGCCCTCATCGCCCACACTTACACATTAAGACAAGTCCAAGAGCAAAAGTCCGGCGTCAATTCTCTGCTTGAGTTCCTTCGTCTCAACAGACTCCTCTACGAGTATGGACAAATCGACTACCTCACCTTGCTGGATGCCGAAAGACAACTCTTCTCGGCCCAGCTCAATTACGCCCAAGTCCTCGGGTCAAGCTTCACCACTCTGATCGGCATCTACCAAGCGCTCGGCGGTGGATGGGTGGTCGATGCCGACAATTATTCTACACAATCCGAATACTGCAACTAATTATTTTATATTGACATAATTAATTTATTATTCTATAATATTAAAGATTAATAAAGATGAGGTAACAAAATGTTTTTATATGACATTGCTAATACTGCTAAAGAATATTTTTGGCCAACTGTTCCCGAAGAACAGCCAGCTCCAGTCGTTCCCCCTAAGCCCAAAACAGAGGCAAAAGTCAAACAAGCAGCTCTATCGATTAAAGATTTTACTATAACTAATGAATGGGAAATCGCTGATCCCAACAATACCTGGAAAAACAATCCAAAGATCGCCAAGCTTGCGACGAATCCTGACTTTTCTCTAGCCGAGTGGAACTGGAGTGACAAACCCCTCACTATAACCGATAAAACAACGGGTAAAAAATATTTGAATCTCCCCCCAGAATATCTCAAAAAATGCCATGGCAAAGTCCTCCGCAAGGCCCCTATTTACGCCCTCATCGACACCCTGATGAGAATCATCAAACTCATTACACTATCTCACTTCTGGCTTCCAGAAGAACAGGGCCTAAGCACCCTCAAAGAAAGATTTACCGCCGCCAAAATCGACTTAATGAGAATCTTCATCGTCCCCTTTGCGGCTCTTATGATGACAATAGCCGCCATCTATGGTATGATTAAACCCAATGATGGAAGAAAGCTCTGCACATCGATATCCAGACTGGTCCCAAAAGTAACAAGCGGGATCGACCTTTTCCCCAAATTCCGTACTTATAGAGAGTAAAAATCATGTCCGCGAAAGTAGAACAAAACAATTATCATCCGCTCAATCCGATCGGATATATTAGGAGAAACCCCCTTATAGCGTCTGCAATTGTCGTTGGAGGCCTCTCCATTGCAGCCTACCTCGCCTATAATAATCGTTTTTTCCCAGGGGCTGACTACTATCCAGAAAGACTCCAGACTGCACTATTCACTCCTAAACAAATGCTTGCAAGATGCATCCTAAGAAAGCCTTCACCTCATTATCTCGAAGAGGCCCTCAATGTCTTTAAGTGTTACACCAAGCAGACCAAATGGGAAAAAAGTGAAACATTCTATTGCAAGACACTGGTGAAAGACCTCTTTCGCAAAATTGCCCTCGAGATTCATCCTGATAAGGCCGGCCTTGAAGATCAAAAGTTATTCCAAAATGCGATGCAAGTGGTTGTTCTGGCAAAAGATACTATCCAAAAAAAAGCCTGCTCTGAGATAGCCAAAATAGCTCGATGTATAGAATTTGCACCTATACCCCATGATGCTGAAAGCGCTAAAAAACTGCTACAATGCAACGGCGAAGAAATTCCTCAAACCTGCGTCTATTTGAATGAGTCCCTCGAGAAACTGGTAATAAACTTAATGAAAAATTTCCCAGAGCGCAATTTCTTAGCTCGGAAAATCCAATTTGCTTATGAATATTCCAAATGTTATTCCATCCCTAAGTCACTCGTTGATTGGTGGACTGAATCCTAAGACTTTTAAAAAAAAACTGGGGATAAATCAAGCATTTTTAGAAAAAAACTAGGGATAAATCGCTGATTTTTAGAAAAACCCCCATAAATCTATAAAAATAAATTTTAAAAAAATAGGCCATCTCCGTAATGTGAGGTTTTGGAGGTTATCTTATGTCGAAGCCCATGATTATGCGAAGAAGAGCGAAAATCGTCGCGCTCATCCTATTCCTATTCGGCATCGTCATCATCACTTATTTGAATAACTGGTGGCCAGGGATCATGCTGGTCGTCGGAATTCCCCTAGCCATTCTTCAATACATGCAAGGCCGCCACTATGACATGGGTATCACCCTCTTCGTCTTCATTGGAGCCTGGCTCACAGTCCAATTCGATATCCAATGGCAAGTCTTCCTGCCAGTCCTCTTTGCCCTAGGCGGAATTTACATCTTTTTTAGAGAATGGATCGAGAGCCGCTCAGCCGAAGAAGAAGAATTTGAGGAAGAAAAAGAAGAGACTGAAGAAGACCTCTAGAGGAATAAAAAGCTCCCAGGGGGAGAACCTGGGAGCTTTTAAAGGGAACCACTCTTTGGGGGATATAGAATCCCCTGCC
>JAGVJV010000211.1 GCA_020050965.1 Parachlamydiales bacterium | reverse complement strand
TTGATTCAGTCTAGCGATATTATTTAGGGTTGCAGCAACTGTCCCTTTTCTAGCTTCACCAGACTCTCCAGTATAGGGGTTAGTGGAAATTGTAGAATCAGCTCCAGCGGGCAAAATTTGCTCAGGGGTAAAAGGAGCAGACTGAGCAG
Source organism: Parachlamydiales bacterium (assembly GCA_020050965.1). Classification (GTDB taxonomy): domain Bacteria; phylum Chlamydiota; class Chlamydiia; order Chlamydiales; family Rhabdochlamydiaceae; genus Sacchariniichlamydia. The sequence goes on along the minus strand of JAGVJV010000211.1, from coordinate 4,267 downwards.
CTTGTGCAAAAAAACAAATGGCGGTGAGCACTAAAACTTTATAATTCATTACATTCTCCTTGATAAAGAATCTGAGTGGTGAGATTCGAACTCACGACCCCTTGCACCCCATGCAAGTACGCTACCAAGCTGCGCTACACCCAGATATGATTTTTAGAGAACCTGTAGTCCTTCGTATTGGAACTCTGCATTTTTAAATTCTTTAACGCCGATGCGAGCGCACTCTTCGATGATCTTTTCTAAGACATCGCCAGGATGAACTTCTGCGGCAGAAATATCGACCGAAATTGAAGCGGAAAAATTGACGCCGGCTCGAATGCCTTTTACTTTGAAGTTGGCGTAGATGGCCTCTTTCTTTCGAGAAATGTTTTTAAAACGGATTAAATTATTTTCTGCAAGGTCGTCGCTCATACCATTCTCCTAGAATAGAAAGAAAATCGTACGAGGATTCTTGGTTAATGTCAAGCTCTATGGAATTCGGTAATTGCAGCCTGTGCTTGGGGATAGATCATGATCTCTGCCACATTCACATGCGGAGGTCTGGTTGCACAGTAGACAACCGCATCGGCAATGTCATCGGCTACAAGTGGCTCAAATCCTTGGTAGATTTTTTTAGCCTTTTCACCATCGTTAAAGCGCACCTGGCTAAATTCTGTCTCTACTGCCCCAGGATCGATTTCAGAGACTCGGATTGCTGTTCCCTTTAAATCGAGGCGTAGCCCTTGGCTAATTGCTTTGACAGCATGTTTGGTTGCGCAATAGACGCTTCCACCTTGATAGACCCAATGGGCCGAAACAGAGCCGATATTGATGATATGGCCCGAATTCTTTTTAATCATCGAAGGAAGCGCTGCCCTAGTGACATAGAGCAGCCCCTTGATATTCGTATCGATCACTTGGTCCCAATTGCCTACATTGCCATCTTGCAATTTGTCTAGGCCAAGGGGAAGGCCGGCATTATTGATGAGAATATCGACTTCGAGGTTTTTGAAAACTTCTTCTACCTGGGCATTATCTTGAACATCGAGTTCTATGGGTGTGCATGGGGAAGGCAGGTCTTGTGCAATCTCTTTTAAGCGATCCAGCCGGCGGGCGGTCAAAATGACTTTACACCCTAGCTTGGCAAATTGCTGAGCGCAGGCCTTTCCAATACCACTAGAGGCCCCTGTGACTAGAACTGTTTTCCCTTTCATATTGAGAGTAAAGATGAACTTAGTTTAAAATAATTGCAATGAAATTGGCTAAAAATTGGCATAAGCTCCTCGAGGATGAAATCAATAAGCCCTACATCAAAGAGCTCAAAGATTTTTTGGATCGAGAAGAAACCTATCCTCCCAAAGATCAGGTCTTTCACGCATTTGCGATGACTCCTTATGATGAAGTGAAAGTGGTGATCATCGGTCAAGATCCTTACCACGGTCCTGGTCAAGCGCATGGGATGAGTTTTAGTGTTCCAGAAGGGGTGGATCCGCCACCGTCGCTAAAAAATATTTATAAAGAACTGCAGACCGATCTGGGGATCGCTCCAGCGAAGACGGGCTGTTTGGACAAGTGGGCGAAGCAAGGAGTTTTGTTACTCAATGCGACGCTGACGGTCAGGCCCAATGAACCTAAATCCCATTATGGTAAGGGGTGGGAGAGGTTTACTGATAGTGTTGTTTTAAAGCTGGCTGAAAGAAAGGATCCGATCGTTTTCATCTTGTGGGGAAGATCGGCTAAGGAAAAGTGTGCACATCTTTTGGAACACTCACATCATGCCGTGCTCACTTCGGCCCATCCATCGCCGCTGTCTGCCCACAATGGATTTTTTGGATGCCGCCACTTCTCCAAGGCGAATGAGTACCTGAAAAAGTGGGGTAAAACACCGATTGATTGGGTTGTAAGTTAGACTGGTAATGCAGTGCGATCGAAAGGAGGTCTCTGGAGCTCAGAAAGCTTGTCGTAGATTTGACCGGCCTTTTCGCAGATGTAGTCTTTGGCGATGGTCGCTTTGTCTACAATGAAATTTTTCCCAGTTTGGAAGGTTTCGCTATAGTAGATTTCTTTCCCTTTTTCATAGAGAAAGCCGACTACTCGCTCAATGAGTCGAACGAGATAATCTAAACCTTTGGTAACACCAATTGTAGCCGTTTTAAGGGCGTAAGAAATTGTAGAATTCTCTGGTTTAGGGGTTAAAGAATATTCTGTAAGACTTACAAGTTTTGATGTAAAATATGAAACTGGACCTGTCATTTTTAACTCCTTTTTATGTTATTATTTTATTCTGATTTATAAATAAAATCAAACTAAAGATAATTTTAATATGTCAAAAAATCACTATGATTCAATCTCTAATAAATACCGCCAAACTGGCGGGGGGAACCTCTCTTCGAAAGAGGTCGAGGCCTATTGCATCGCCCGGATGCCGGCCACCTATGCTGCTGTTTCGTCTGTTTTGAAGGAGGTTCAGGGGCGGATCCCTACTGCTCCAACGAGTTTTCTCGATTTGGGTGCTGGACCCGGGACCGGCTTGCTCGCGGCGCAGGAGATCTTCCCTGAGATCGAAAAGGCGACGCTGGTTGAAAAAAATGAGTTTATGATTCAGCACGGTAAAACGACGGCCAATGGGAACTGGATTCAAGCAGATCTTCACTCCTTTGCGCCGACACCCCATGATATGGTGTTATTTGCCTATTCCTTCGGAGAGATTTCTGGACAGGTGGAGGTATTAAAGAGGGCTTGGGATGCAGCCAAAATCCTGGTGATCGTCGAGCCGGGAACACCGCGGGGCTTTGAACACATTCTCCAAGCGAGAAATCGTCTAATTGAATGGGGCGGAAAAATAATTGCTCCGTGTCCTCATATGAGACAATGCCCGATGCAGGGAGGTGATTGGTGTCACTTTTCCGTTCGATTGGAAAGATCGCGCGAGCATCGGCAATTAAAGGGGGGAGAACTCGGTTGGGAAGATGAGAAGTTTTCTTACGTTGCCTTTAGCAAAGAGGAAAACCAGCCTGCAAGCGCGCGCATTCTAAGGCATCCGCTAAAGCAGACTGGAAATGTGGGATTACGATTATGTACTCAAGAGGGGCTTGTTGAGAAAACGATCTCCAAAAAACAAGGGCCGCTCTATAAGCAGGCTCGCAGGGCCAAATGGGGTGATCCGTTTATCTTCTAAACATATTGTAGAAGTAGGCGATGACACCACCTGTGATAAAACCGTGAACAAATGCCCAGATTCCACCGATAATGGCTCCGATGAAGGAAGGCTCATATCCGAGATAAGAGGAGTGCATCACAGCGACGAAATCGATGGTCCAACCAAACATGGCGACCCAACCTGCGATTAAGGTCCAAAGTCCCCAACAAATTCCAAAGCCGAGTGCAAGACCCAATATGCTTAATCTTCCAGATTTTTCTTTTGCCATAGTATCTCCTTAAAAAATTTATGGTCTACTCCCCAGAAATGGCCTTTTTCTGAATTAATTTCAATAAGGCTTATAATATCTCGCCCGATTGCTGGATCAATTTTGCAATCAGCGCGGTCCATCCTGTTTGGTGGGATGCTCCTAACCCTTTGCCGGTGTCGCCATGGAAGTATTCGTAGAAGAGCAGATGCTCATGGGCCTCTGATCCAAAAATAGGCAGTTTTCCATTTTTATCTGGAAGGTAAAGCTGAATGAGTCGTTTGGAGAGTTCTGCGGCCACATCCCACAAATTCAGGAAATGACCTGACCTGGTAGGAAATTCCACTTTTAGATCGTCACCATAGTAATGGTGGAAACGTTGCAGCGCTTCGATGAGGAGAAAATTAATGGGCAGCCAAATGGGACCGCGCCAATTAGAGTTGCCTCCAAACATCCTATTATCTGACTCGCCTGGGACATATTTCACTTCATACACTTGACCTTCGACTTGGAAGGAATAGGGGTGATTTTCATGGTATTTGGAAATCGATCGAATGCCGTAAGGGGAAAGAAACTCCTCTTCGTCGAGCATGTATTTCAGAATGGAGATGAGCTGGTCGCGCGTTACGATGGAGAGAAGACGCCTGCCCGCTGTTCCTCCTTCATAAAGGCAGGCCATATTCATACTGACATCGGGCCGATTGCGGATGAACCAATCCATGCGCCTTTTAAAAACGGGGATTTTTTCTAGGGACTCTGGCCGGATGGTTTCGACGGCAAGCAGGGGAAGAAGCCCGACGAGGGAGCGCACTTTCAAACGGCTGACCCGATCAGGAAGGTGGAGAGTATCATAGAAAAACCCATCTTCTTGATCCCACAGA
>JAGVJV010000064.1 GCA_020050965.1 Parachlamydiales bacterium | reverse complement strand
CGATCTCCTGCGCGCACCTCGAGGATGGTGTTGCGGTTATCATTGGGATCAGGGGGAACGAGCAAAGTCTCTAATTTGGCAGTTGTCTCTGTGACTTGCGTTTTAAGAGTTTCGATCTCCTCACGCAGCATGTCCAAAAGCTCTTGATTGGTCTCTTCTTTATAGAGCTCTTGATCGTCATTTAACTGTTTTTGACTTTTCTGAAGCTTTTCCCAGGTTTCTTTGATTTCACTCAAATAGGAGTGTTCCTGGGTCAGCTTTTTGTACCGTTTTTGATCGGAATGCACTTGCGGATCCCCCAAGAGATTTTCCACTTCCGCGAAGCGACTGATGAGTTGGAGGATCCGTTTTTCCACGATACGAGATTATTTTTTCGCTGCTTTTTTAGCTGGCTTTTTAGCAGGAGCTTTCTTCTCTTCTTCTTTAGGCTGCTGCTCTTCTTTTTTTGCGTAGCGCTTGCGGAACTTATCGACACGCCCTTCAGCGTCAACAAGCTGCTTGCTTCCTGTGAAGAATGGGTGCGATGCAGAAGAGATTGGGACGCGGTAGACAGGATATTCTTTTCCCTGATAAACCTCTTTCTCTTTAGGTTTTAGGGTCGATCCACAAACGAACTTAGTTCCTGTGGAAGAGTCGACAAATAAAACGTCCTGATAGTCTGGGTGGCCTTCTTTTTTCATTGGAACTCCAAAAATGTTTCAAAGTAATACAATATAGCGCGATTGCCTATTTTGTACAAGCCATAACTGCCATCTGGGCAGTTCTTAGCCCTTCCAAAATCCCCTCTTCGTATCTAAATAAGGGATGATTCTCTAAAGCAGGAAAGTCATTGGGCTGCAGGATATCCTCCCTAGTAATATGGGGAATAATTCTTTGAGCGAACTTAAAGACCTTTTCCTCTTGATGCTTTACCAATTCTTCAAATAACGCTTCCACTCTTCCTCCTTTTCATAAAGAACTCTTTCATCAATCCCTTTGCATCTTCAGCCAAGCAGCCCCCTTCAACCTCCACTTGATGGATCGGATGGGGCGTATTGAGCACATTGAAAACGGTGCCATGAGCCCCGTGGCGCAAATCCGGCGCCCCGTAGACCAATCGTTTGATTCGAAAAAGGGCCATCGCACCAGCACACATAGGGCAAGGCTCCAACGTGCAATATAAGGTGCAGTCTAAGAGGCGCCAATTGCCGAGAATCTTCGCCCCTTCTTGCAGACAGATTAATTCAGCATGGGCTGCAGCACTCTGATCTGCTTCCACTAAATTGTGCCCCCGTGCAATAATCCTTCTGTCATAGACGAGAACAGCACCGACGGGTACCTCTTCCCGAGCAAAAGCTTTTTTTGCCTCGATAAGGGCCTCTAGCATAAAATTTTCATCATCTAGTGTCATCGAAATAGCGCTTGGAATTAATTGTTCCGTTATGGTATCATGAAGCTTTGCAATTGACAAGATCCATGCACATTTCACTTTGTCATTGATTTGAAATTTTGATTTGATTACAATAATGTTTAATTGCATAAGATATTTTTATTTCTAAAGGAGATCTTTAAATGTCACTCGATAAAGGCACAAAGGAAGAAATCACAAAAAAGTTTCAGTTACACGAGAAAGACACAGGTTCTGCCGACGTCCAAATCGCGATTTTAACTGAGCGGATTGCTGAGCTGACTGAACACCTCAAGCTTGCCCCCAAGGACCACAGCTCACGCTTGGCCTTGCTCAAGCTTGTCGGACAGCGGCGCAAACTATTGGATTATTTAAATTCCACCGACACTAAGCGCTACCAAGTTCTTATCGGAAAATTAAACCTGCGCAAATAATTCTCACGCAATCTTCACAATTTCTTAATGAAAGGCGAACGCGAGTTCGCCTTTTACTTTGTCCAAAAGTCACTTACGTGCTATTCTCTATTAATGAAAACCTCGGAAGGATAGAATGCCCTGTCCTGTAGATCAAAAATTTTGTTCTCCAGCACTGGTCAGTTTATCCTCCGAATCAACCAAATAAATTTAGGAGTTTTATGAATAAACACACAATGTCAGCATCAGTCGGCGGCAGAGAAATTACCTTTGAAACAGGCAAAATTGCCCGGCACGCTAATGGCTCAGTCATCGTCCGATCAGGCGACACCATGCTCATGGCAACGGCTTGCGCCTCCCCTCAGCCCTTACCCGACATCGATTTTCTCCCCTTAAAAGTCGATTACCAAGAAAAATTTTCCTCAACAGGCAAAACCCTTGGCGGATACCTGAAAAGAGAAGGGCGCCCTACAGAAAAAGAAATTTTGACAAGCCGTTTGATCGACCGTCCGATCCGTCCAATGTTCCCCGATGGCTATCACCACGATCTTCAAATTTTGACTTACGTCCTCTCTTATGATGGCACCCATGTCCCTGATCCTCTAGCTATTTGCGCCGCATCGGCCGCCCTAGTAATCTCTGATATTCCACTAGTGAAACCGGTGGCAGGAGTTCAAGTGGGCCTTGTGGGCGAGCGATTCATCATTAACCCAACGCGTCAAGAGATGGAAAAATCGCGTCTCGATTTGATGATGGCCGGAACCGAAGAAGCGATTCTGATGATCGAAGGATTTGCCGATTTCCTCACCGAAGAGCAACTCCTTGAAGCTATTGAAGAAGGACATAAAGCGATCCAAGAGATTTGCCGCAAGCTCAGCGACTGGCAAAACCTCATTGGTAAACCTAAGAAAATGGACACACTCCTATTCTCCTCAGAAGAGATCGCTACGGAAGTAGGTACATTCGCTAAGGCCGACCTAGAAAAAGCGCTCCGCATCGCGAGCAAAAAAGAACGAGAAAAGGCAGTCGACACCATTAAAGATGGCCTCTATGCCAAACTTTGTTCCGATGAAGGCGATCCAAGCCATCCTAAAATGGAAGTGGGAATTGCCTTTAAGAAACTGCAGGCAAATATCATGCGGGAGATGATCCTCACTGAAAAAGTCCGCTCCGATGGCCGCCGCACCGACGAAGTACGTCCTATTACAGTTGACATGAGCTATCTCCCAAGAACACATGGAAGCTCAGTCTTCACACGAGGCGAGACCCAAGCCCTTTGCGTCACCACCCTCGGTGGCGAAACAATGGCCCAGAGGTATGAATCGCTCGATGGAGAAGGTGGTCGCCGTTTCTATCTTCAATACTTCTTCCCCCCATCCTCTGTGGGCGAAGTTGGCAGATTTGGAGCTCCCGGACGAAGAGAAATTGGCCACGGCAAGTTAGCTGAAAGAGCGCTCGCAGCCACTCTGCCTGCACGCGAATCTTTCCCCTACGTCATTCGTATTGAGTCCAATATCACTGAATCAAACGGCTCCTCCTCTATGGCCTCGGTCTGCGGCGGATGCCTATCGATGATGGATGCGGGTATTCCGATTAAGCATCCCATCGCCGGAATCGCCATGGGACTGATCCTCGAGGGTGACCGCTATGCGATCCTCTCCGACATCCTAGGCGCAGAAGATGCGCTTGGCGATATGGATTTCAAAGTGGCCGGAAATGACACCGGGATCACTGCTTTCCAGCTCGACATCAAGATCGAAGGGATTACCCACCACATCATGAAGGCTGCGCTTGCTCAAGCTAAAGAAGGACGGATCCATATCCTCCATAAAATGCTCGAAGCTTGTCCTAAACCCAATCAGCACCTCTCCCCTTATGCTCCTCGCATCGACACCGTTCAAGTCAAGCCGAGCAAAATTGGCGTCGTCATTGGGCCAGGAGGAAAACAGATCCGCGCGATCGTCGAAGAGACCGGAGCAGAGATCAACATCGACGACACCGGAATTGTCAGCATCACAGCAACTTCGCATGAAGCAATGGAAAAAGCCAAAAAGATCATCCACGACCTCACTGCCGAAGTAGAAGAGGGCAAAGTCTATAAAGGGAAAATCGTCTCGATTGTCGCCTTTGGAGTCTTCGTTGCGATCTACGGCCAGGAAGGACTCTGCCACATCTCCGAACTCTCTCACGAGCGCGTCGAAGATGTCCGCAAAGCTGGATTCAAAGAAGGGCAAGAACTAGAAGTTAAAGTGCTTGAGGTCAGCAAGGAAGGCAAAATCCGCCTGAGCCACAAAGCGCTGCTTCCCGCTCCTGCTAAAAAATAGGCATTAGGCTATGGCCAGACTGCATCTCATTCGGCACGGACAAACCGATTGGAATGTTGAAAAGCGTTACCAAGGTTCACAAGACATCCCCCTCAACGAGAGGGGGCGTCTTCAGGCTCTCGATGCGAAAGCAACTCTGAGCAACAAGACCTTTGCCGGGATCTATTCATCTGATCTAAAGCGAGCATATGAGACTGCTGAGATCATCAAAGGTGATCGGGAACATACGATTATTGCCTTCTCAGAACTTCGAGAGACCTGTTATGGTTGCTTAGAAGGTAAAACACTTGCCGAGATTGAAGCAGAATTTGGAACACACCAAGAGAATAATCAGATAACCCTACATCATAAAATCGTCCCCGATATGGAATCGGGCTTTGAAGTGATCCAGCGCGTTCTCCCCACTCTTGAACTCATCGCACAAAAGCACCAAGACCAAGATGTCCTCGTTGTCACCCACGGCGGCGTCATCCGGGCACTTCTCGTCCACCTCGCCAATTATGACTGGTCGACAACAAAGATCCAAAACGGACAAGTGGTCACATTTATCTATTCTGAGAATCAACTGAAATTAATTTGACATCAATCCAAAAAATTTCATATCCTACATCTTATTATTTATTTTTTTGGTAGGTACGATTGATGAAAAGCTATATTGCTGCAGGACTATTTGCAAGCCTTTCCCTGCTTGCTGAAGATTGTTGCATGCCAGAATATGTACCAGGTGAGCCCCTGTGCGATGCATGTGCAATCTATTCCGCATATGCAGGTCCTGAGTTAGAATGCGCATGGAACGTTTTCACATTTGGTGAATTTCTCTACTGGACTCCCCTCCGAGCCACTTGCTGGGTTGCATTGACGTTTGAGGGAACTCCGCTTGGCAGCACGCAGCTCAAAATTGCTCACAAAATGGGATATCGCCCTGCCTTTCGCGTCGGTCTGGGGATGACATTACACAACTTTGATGATTGGGTTATGAGTGCTGATTACATTTGGTACCATCACTCGTTTAAAAAGACAAATTCGATTGCCGCCCCCAATCTCATCACATCGACTTTAGGCTTTTTTAATACTCCCATTTATAGCTCGATCGATAACAAATCAGACTTCAACTACGATATCGTTGGACTTAGAGTTCAGCGGCCAAACTATCTTGGACAAAGAGTCATTCTTAGCCCCTTTCTTGGGTTAAAATGGCTAGATCGGGATATGAAAATTGAGCAAGAGCTCACCCGCAGTGGAACAACCCTTGTCGACAGGCAACAGACGACACTTAGTTATTCTTCTATTGGAGCAGCTGCTGGCCTTGATGGTTATTGGATCATGTGCTCAGGATTCTATTTTCTTGGGACAGCAGACGTTGCACTTCTTTACGCCTACGATCGTAGAAAAAATATTCAGGTGGGGATTTCCGCTGAAGGGATAGTACAAACCTTAGAAGCGCATATTAAACATGCCGATAT
>JAGVJV010000087.1 GCA_020050965.1 Parachlamydiales bacterium | reverse complement strand
CTTGAGATAGGAGTAGAGCAAAGTTCCTTTCTTTTGGAGCAAAAATGGAGTCTGATTGAGATCGACCTCATACCGAATGCCGATCTTATCGTAGATGATTAGCGGGGGAAGTTTTCCTTCTTTAGGATTGAGATGGAGGTGGATCACTTCAGTCTGTTCTGGCAATGATTTGTAGGCCAGAGCTGCGCTGCTAAAGATGCTCTCTATCCGCTTTTCTCTGTCGAGGAGCACTTTTTCTTTCCAAGGCCAGGGGAGTTTCCTTAAGATCCTCGAGCTTGGCCAGCAGTGGTAGTGTTTAAAAAGCTTGAGGACAGTCTTGCGGTCTTCGCCTATGAAGGAATAGGTCTGAGCGCCGCTGCCCAAAAAATAGAAGGGTTGATTGAGCACGTCAGGAATGGTCTTTGTTTCCACCTCCCAATCGGGGTTATAGGGGAATTCGGCGATGGTTTTGTCGATTCGAAATCCATTAGTTTGAGTCCGGATGAGTCTCTCGAGCCCAACAATTAGGACAAGGGTTAGAAAAACCTTACCTATTCGCTTCATTGCAGACTCTCCTCGCACTGCTGTAGATACTGCGGATAATTCTCTTTCACCCACTTCAGCAATTTGGTTCTTGCCTTAGCTGAGGATTTTGCATGCCCATAGCCATACGAGCCCACATCGATTTCGACGGGCTTCTCTCTGATGAATCCGCAGTTTTGCAAAATCCGCCCATCTTTATTTCTAATTCCTTTTAGAGCTCGTGCATCGATGAGCCCAAGTAGGCTTTGCATCCTCTCAATGGCAGTATCGACCTTGTTTGATCTAAATAGACGATCGAGCTCTTCTTCCAGAGGAATCGCACGTTTTTGGAGGAGAAATTCTGTCTGATCGAGGTTGAGCTGATGGACGATGCTTAAGTTGTCGCTGATCTCAATTTTTCCTAAGTGGTGGTCCCCTTTTTGGAGATGGGCATAAAATACCCCCGTTTCTTGGGGAAGATGTTTCAATGCAATCTCGCAACTCTTGAGCAATCGGATCATCCGCCTTTCTTTTCTTTGAGCATCGGTAGGCCACCCGGTATGGTAGTGTTTAAAGAGCTTCAAAATGGTCTCTCCATCCTCGCCGATAAAAACGTAGCATTGTACCCCTTTGCCTAAATAATGAAAAGGCTGATAGAGGCTTTGTGGCGGAGGGGCTAGAGGGGAGGAGAAGGGGTAGGTTTGAGTTGAGGTCACTTTGGCGAGACGAAAACCGCCCGTCTGAAAGTAGCAAAATCGTTCAATGGCCACGATGACACAGAGGCCAAGAATTATTTTACCAATGCGGGACATGTTCTCACCTCCTCTAGATACTGGGCCAGCTCAGGGGAAATCTCCTCCAAATAGCTCTTTAACTTTTCGGTGCAGTGGATCAGATCGGCTGACTGGACCTTTGGATCTAGTCTCCTTGGATCCATTTTGAATCTTCCAACATCGATAATGACCGCCCGGCCTTCAATGAAGCCGCAGTTGCGATGGATCTTGGCATCATCGTCGTGGATCCCTTTTTGGCAGCGGCTTAAAATCAGCGCGCAGATGGAGTCAATCGCCTCTTTTGCTCCAGCTAGGTCATTCTTCTCGACCAGATGAAGGAGGTGGGGATAGGTCATCTCTGCCCGCTTTTGCAGGATAAAGTCGACCCGATCGAGATCCACATGGTGCTCAATGCCCAATTTGTCGATGATGCGTGCTTCTTTTTTCAAAGTGTCGGTTTTGTTTAGATGGACAAAGAGCAGCCCTGTCTCTATTGGCAACATTTCCATCGCAATCTTATAGCTTACATAGTCGCGACTTAATTTTTTTAGCTGTTTTTTCTTGCGCCGCTGGTGTTTAAAGAATTTGAGCACATATTTTCCATCTTCCGAAAGGAAGGCGAAGCATTGACCACCAGATGCCAAATAGGTGAATCGCTGTTCAAAGACATTCGGTAGTAGCGGATTTTGAATTTCCCAAGCGGGATTAAAGGGGTAATGTGACTGAATGCCCAGCAGAGTGAAGCCTTCGGTGGCTTTTTTGGTCAGCCGCGCTGCAAAGACAAACGAGCAAATGATGAGGATTAGACGAATAGATTGGTCAAATCGCTTCAAGCTGCTCTCCTAACTGAGGGTAGTTTTCATTGATCCAACGAAGGAGCTCATCGAGGGACTTTTGGAGCTTTTCATTCAAGCAGGGACTAAAAGAGAAGCGCCCCCCATCGATTTGGATAGCTCTATCGCCGCAAAAGCCAAAATTTTTGGTGACGTTGGCATCTGCATCGCCGATCCCCTTGGCTTTGCGCTCTTCAATTAAGGAAAAAAGGTTGCTCAAAGCCTGTTTTGCTCCTAGTAGATTGCCCGCGTTCATCAATTGGCTGATCCGTTCTTTCACCAGGACAGCTTTTTCCTGAATGACGAAAGGATAGTCATTGGGGTTTAGAGGGTGGGCGATGCCCAATTTATCGATGATTTTAAGTGGTGGTAGTTTGCCCTTTTGGGTTAAGTGCACTCCAATTAAGCCTGTTTCTTCTTTTAGGTAGCGATCGGCAATAGAGTAGCTCTCCAAAGTCTTCCGAATGAGGTTTTCTTGTTTGTCAATCTGCTTTTCAAAAGGAAGCAATTTTAGAATATTCAGCCGAGAGCTGCGAAAGAGTTTCAGCACATAACGGTCATCCTCTGAAACAAAAATATAGCTTTGGCCCCCTTTGCCTAAGTAACGAAAAGTCGTCGCAGGGATATCTTCTATTTCCGGAAGATCTTCATTGAGGAAGAAAGTGGACACCTTTGCCAGGGCAAATCCATCGGTCTCTTTATGGCAGAATTTCCCAATGGCATAAAAGGCTAAGACGAACAGCAATAATTTTTTGATCAATTAAGCTCCTGGTCTAAATCAACGATTAGCTGCGGAGCTTTGACCTCAAGCCATTTCCGCAAGGTATCGGTTACACGCATAATATCATCGGGGCCCTCTTTAAAACGGCCCACATCAATCTGAATCGGATGACCATCTAAAAAGCCAAAATTGGTCTTCAGATCGGGGTCCTTATCGAATATCCCTTTTTTGCACCGGCTTTTGAGTAAGACGACCAGCTCGTGGATTCCTTGCTTTGTTTTATCCCACTGTCCTGAGTCGATCCACTGCTCTAGGGTGGAATAAAAGGGGGTGGCTCGTTTTTGAATGAGGAATTCCATTTGGTCTAGATCGATCTCATGAGCAATACCAAGTTTATCATAAATGGTGATCTTCTTATTTAAATGCGAAGTTTTTCCCAAGTGAATGAAAAGTAAGCCTGTCTCATGGCGCAACTGCCCATAGGCTAACTTAAAACTTGCAAAATCCTTTTGCCGCTTTGCCTGCCTTTTGGCGATCGTCTGCTGCAGTCTTGGGAAGAGGGGCGCAAAAAAAGACAATGCATGCCCAGAGCGGTGATGGCGATAGAATTTGATAACTAGGTCGTCTGAGGCAAAGGCGAAGGTCTGGGCGCCAGAGCCGATGTAGTAAAATGGTTGGTTTAAGTCGATATCCGTTGGTTTATCCCAATTGGAGGCCATCGGCAGGTCCGATTGGATCCTAAGCATCGTAAAGCCATCAGTTTGAGTCATGCAGAAACGGTGGAGCATGAGGAATCCGAGGCAAAAGGCGAATAATTTTTTTAATATACCCATTTAGCGTCAATTTATGTTAAAATATACCCGTGAGTGCTGTAACAAATCAAGAAACATACAAATTCAAAGAGCTTAAACCCCGGCCTATCCCTGTCGAGAAATTCGCCGAGCTGATGAAGCTTATTGCCCGGGTAGCCCTGATTGTGGCGGTGGCCGGGTTTTGTACCGCTTTTGCCGGAGCCGTAGGACTGACTGAAATAGGTGTCTCCGTCACTTCGAGCGCAATCGGCGGGGCCGTCGTCGGGACGCTGGCTGGGGTAGTGCTTGCCTATTTGATCCCCCATCCATCCAAAATCGGGCAATACCGCCTGGATACGATTAAAGATATCGAAAGCCAGCTTGGAACCGATAATAAATCGGAACATAAATTTGGGGAAATAAGAAATCTTTTAAATTATCCTTTAACTAATTTTCGCCAAACCTTTGATAACCATTCCATCCATAATATCTTTACTTTTATCGCCGAGAAGATTGTCGATTCTCACCGAGAGGACCTGAAAAATGTATGGAAGGTATTTTTGGAGCATCTTAACCGCACTAAGGTGATGATTCCAGATGGTTCTACCGTAGTGCTCGACTTCTCATCAGAACTCGATCGCCTAGAGGGCAAAAAGATGGAGTACAAGATGGAAATGCTCGATCCCAAGAGTCCCACTTATGACAATGATTTGGAGCAAGTAGAAGGTCTTCAGAAAGTCTGTTTTGGTAAAGTCGGCACTTTCGTAAAAGAGAAGCTGAAAGAGGAACTCGCAAATGAAGGTAGCGGCTGTGCGGTTGCACGGAGGAAAGATAGCCAAGAGTTGCTTGGCTTTGCTTGGTATAGAAAAAATAATAATATTGTGACCATTTGCGGAGTAGGTCATGCCCCAGGTGCTGCCATGCTTCAAATTGGCGATCAGCTAATGTGGGGAGTGATGAATGCCCAGAAGCCCGATCAAACTGTTCAGTTACAGGTTAGAAAGAGCAATCCAGCTTTGAGGCTCTATAAACGATGGCACTTTGAACAGAAAGAAGTAAAAGCAGATTACTACAATGACCCCAAAGAAGATGCCATTTTGATGGAACTCAATTGGAAAAACTACCTAGAGTGGCGTGCTGAATTAGTGAAAAAACAGCAAGAGTCTACTCAATCGTGATGATCCGCTCGACATCATTGAAAATCCCCGGAACCACATTGTTCTTTCCATCCAGAAGTTGCAGCCGGATTTTGTGCTGGCCGCTCCTTAGCCCCCAAATGTAATAAGGGGTCCAATTCGTCAGAATTCTCTGGACCGTGCCGTCGATCGTCACTTTTACTTTGTAGCCATCCTGGGAAAGTTGGACATTAGAGAGGTAAAAATCGAGCAGAAGGGGTTTGCCTTCTGGGTATGTCAGGGTTTCTAGCGGCTCATTATAGGTCAGGTAGGGGGCGTTTAAATTGACATCTAGATTGTTCACTTCAGATCCAATATAGAAAACGCTTGCTTGATAGGCCATCGGATTTTTCAAGCTTTCTCCATAGGAACGTCCGGGGAAGGTGCGGATGACGTGCATCCCTTCATCTAGATCGTAGGGTATTGTCTGGGATAGGTTAAGATCATAGTAGATGTTGCTCTGATCGAGCGCGTTGATGAAAGAATTGTAGATTTCGAAGGGGTGGTAATTGTCGATAAAAATGAGCAAGCTCTGTCCTTCGGGGTCATTGTAAATCTCTTTCATCCGAGGAAAATCGCTCATCGTCCCCACTGGAAATCCCAAGAGACGGATCTGGACTGTTACTGGGTTTCCCTCGATCTCTCCATTGCGGGGAAAGAGGATCGTGGTCTGGACGTTATCGGGCTCGGGGGTAGGGGCCTCGGGGGTGATCCGGATAGTCGATGGATTGGTATAAGTCGATGGGATGCTGTCAGCAAAACTTAAGCTGCAAATGGCTAATAAAGAGAGTAGTAGTTTCATATCAACCTCGTTTTCTTTCATTTATCCGATTGGGAGATTATTGTCTATTGCAGATTAAACAAATTTGTTCTAATAATTGTAATTATGGCTTT
>JAGVJV010000172.1 GCA_020050965.1 Parachlamydiales bacterium | reverse complement strand
TCTGGAAGTCCCAGTACACGCAGAAGCACTAAAATGATCACGAGGCTGCCGCTTGGAATACTGGCGATGCCGATCGAAGTGAGCAGGGTCATAAAAATGAGCAAAAATTGCGTGCCGATCGATATGTCGAGGCCAAAGCTTTGAGCCACGTAGAGTGCTGCCATCCCTTCATAGAGAGCCGATCCGGTCAAGTTAATCGACACGCCTAAAGGGATCACGAGGGAGCAGATCCGATTTGAGACACCGGCCCTTTTTTCCATGCACTCCATGGTGATCGGGAGGGCGGCGGAAGAAGAACTGGTTGAAAACGCTGTGATTAAAGCGGGTGCCATCGCGCGGAACTGGTTCCAGGGATTGACCTTCGAAACAAACCTGAGAAGCAGGGGAAGGGCGACGCAGACGAATACAGCAAGGGCCAAGAGGACTGTGATGAAAAACATGCCGACCGAGGCGAGCGATTTAAGACCCGTTTCTGCGAAGACTTTGGCGACCAAGCAGAAGACACCTAAGGGGAGCACCTTCATGATGTAGTGGGTGATATTGATCATTGCCTCGAAGATCCCGGTCCAAAAGTTCATGTGGCTCTCGGCCGCCTTAGCGCTGATATGGGTGACCGCATAGCCGAAGATGAAGCTAAAGAAAATGAGGCCGAGCATATTGCCCTTAGCAAAGGCATCGAGCACGTTAGGGGGGACTAGATCGAGGAGCATCGAGACGAACGCCCCTTTCCCAGTTACCTGGAAATTTTCACCTAAGGAAGCCAGCTTTTCAGGGCTAACGAGATTTGTGATATTTCCAACATTGGCAGTTCCAGGATGGAAGATGTTGATGATGGCGACGCCGATGATGATGGCGATGATCTTGGTGACAAAGTAAAAGATAAAGGTTTTTAAGCCGATTCTGCCAAAGTCCCCTTCGCCGCTGAGTCTAGCAATCCCAGTGATGATCGATGAAGAAACAAGTGGAACGATGATCAGGGTAAGGGAATTAATGAAAAGCTTCCCGATCAGGTCGTACATCGAATAGAAGGTGACACCAAAGATGCCCGCTTCTTTTCCTGAAAGGGTCCCGATCAAAATGGCCAGGGCAATGGCGATGAGAACCGCCCAAGGTTTCTTCTTTTTCCTATGCTTCATAAACCGAATAAAAAAGGATTTGTCCTTTTTATTCTAGTTCTAACGTCAGAATCGCCTATTTATTTTTGTGATTAGCACTTATTTGGATGAATAACCATGTAACCCGATATGTATATTCTTCCAAATAAGTGCTAATCACAAAAATAAATAAGATTACTAGGCCTTTAAGACTTTTTCTTTTTCGGTGTGGGCGATCAGGACGGCGCAGGAGCTGTCGCTGAAGACGTTGACGGTGGTGCGGCACATGTCAAGGAGTCGGTCAACGGGAAGGATGAGGCCGAGCCCTTCGATTGGGAGCCCCATGGCGTTGAGGACAATCATGATGGAGACCAAGCTTCCAGAAGGGATGCCGGCGATGCCCATGGAAGTGATTAACGAAAGGAAGACAATTAGAGCCTGGTGGACGATGGTGAGATGAACTCCATAGGCTTGTGCGATAAAAAAGACGGCCACACATTCGTATAGGGCAGATCCAGACATGTTGACTGATGTGCCAAGGGGGATGACGAAGCTGCAAATTTTATTGGACACGCCCGCCCGTTTTTCGACGCAGTCCATGGTGATGGGGAGGGTGGCGGTTGAGGAACTGGTGGAAAAAGCGGTAATTAGAGCAGGGGCCATGGCTTGGAGATGGCGGATGGGATTGAGGCCCATGAGGCGCAGGACGAGGGGAATGATCACCAGCATAAAGGTGGCAAGGCTGAGGACCACGGTGCCGAAGAAGGAGAGGAGCGGTTTAAAGCTTTCGGGTCCATTTTCAGCGGTGGCTTTTGCAACTAAGAAAAATACGCCGATGGGCATGGCCTTCATGATGAATTGGGTCATTTTCATCAGTGTCGCGAAAATCCCTTTCACTGCAGTTGAAACTGCTGTAGCTGGGCCAGAGTCGATCTTGGAGAGGGCAAAACCGAAGAGAAAGCTGAAGAAGAGGATGCCGAGCATATTGCCATGGACGGCAGCTTCAATGATGTTTACAGGAATGATTTTGAGGATGATTTGACCGATTATTTCGCCATGGGAGGGGGTCGCTTGATTCAATAGCTGGGGCAAGGGCGTTGTTGTGAGAGCAGCGGTCGAATGGAGGCCTGGCTGGATCAGATTAACGAAAATTAGCCCTGTAATCACAGCAAGGAGAGTCGTTAGGGTGTAGAAAAAAAAGGTCTTTCCACCTAAGCGGCCAAAGGAGTGGTCGCGTCCCATTTGGCTGATTCCATAGATCACACTCGAAGAAACGAGGGGGACCATCAGCAGGGTTAGGGCATTGAGGAAGAGCTGGCCTAAAAAGGCGAATAGTTTAATGTAGGAGACCCCGAAGTAAGCCGAAATGGGGCCAGAATAAAAGCCAACTAGAATGCCAAGGACGATTGCAGCAAGCACTTGCCACAACATGGAAGATTTTTTTTGCATCACTGAAACAGTTTAACCGAGGTTTCAGTTTCTGTTCAATGGGAAATCAAAGCCCTCTGTGAAAGTTTTTCCAGTACAGAGATTGGAGCAGTTTGGGGGTTGACCAGAGCCGAGGTTGGGATGTTATAGGTCTGCTCGATCGCATATTGGCCAGCAGTCGCCGCGTGCGAAACCTGGTCAGTGAAGACGATCCAGCACGATCGAGGGGGGAATTCCCAAAAATCCTTATGGCAGGTTTGTTGAAACTCTTGGTTTTCTTTTAAAAAATTATGGAGATTCAGCATGAATGTGTCATAGGGTGATCGGAGCGAAATGGGCAGGCCCACTTTTTTGCCGATTGAGGCCAGGGAGCGGAGCAGGGTGTCATTGCGTGGAAAAGAGACACCTTTGCCTCCAAAACGTTCCGCAAGCACTTCGAAGGGGTCGGAGGTAGTCCAAAAACGGCTTTCGGTCGGGTTGATGTTAGTAAAAAATCTCAAAATCCTTTTGCCATTCATTGGGCGGGTCGGAAAGGAATCGACATGGAGCAGGTCATTTCGAGCGCGTGTTCTCAGCTGTCTCCCTTTTTCCTGGAAAGGTCGGAAACTCGCATAGTCTAGCTGCCACCCTTCGGCGTATGGGGAAAGAAGCTGAGAGAGGAAGGCGGTGCAAGATTTAGAATAGCGCTGCATCACTTCCAAGAGTTGCTGTGAGGATCCTTCGGCATTTGTGATGGTATTAGTTTTAGGCTTATAGGCGATATTTTTCCGATTTTTTGCCCCAGTTTGTCGTTGCTCAAGTAGAAATTGATGATCTTCTTCGGAAAAAGGGAAAGGGATAAAGGGGAGAAAAAGAATATTTCCGGCTTCGAGTTCTTGACAATATTTCTCTTTCGGAAATTGTGAGAGATCTCCTTTTTCAATTGTCACGAGTCTTGCCATATGTTTCCCTCCTAAAAAAACCACAATGTACATTTCTCCAAAATGTTTTTCAATCCAAAATTTTGTTGAACAATTTTCAAATCGATTTTATAAGATGATTGTATGAAGACAGTCACACACAAAATCATTCAGAAGCATCTTCTGTCGGGGAAAATGGTTCCAGGCGAAGAAATTGGGATTAAAATCGATCAGACGCTGATGCAAGATGCCACCGGAACGATGGTGATGCTTGAGCTCGACGCGATGGGGATCAAAAAGGCAAAAACCGAAGTATCCTGTCAATATGTCGACCACAATATTCTCCAGACTGATTTTAAAAATGCCGATGACCACCTCTTTTTGCAAAGTGCTTGCGCCCAATTTGGGATCTATTTTTCCCGTCCTGGAAATGGTGTAAGCCATCCAGTCCATATGGAAAATTTCGGGATCCCCGGCAAGACGCTGCTCGGCTCTGATAGCCATACTTGCGCTGCGGGGGCAATGGGAATGCTAGCCATCGGAACTGGAGGGCTAGAAGTGGCTTTGGCAACCATTGGAGAGCCCTTTTATGTGAAGATGCCGCAAGTGATGGGCGTGAAATTGATCGGCAAACTGCCCGATTGGGTCAGCGCCAAAGATATTATTCTAGAGATGCTCCGCCGCTACGATGTCGATGGGGGAGTGGGGAAGGTGATAGAGTATTATGGCCCAGGTCTTGAGCACCTGTCTGCGATGGACCGGCATGTGATTGCCAATATGGGAGCTGAACTAGGCGCTACAGGAACGGTATTTCCCTCGGATGAAACGACCAGAACTTTCTTAAGAAAACAAAATCGAGAGAAGGATTGGTTTGAACTCAAAGCCGATCCAGGAGCTACCTATGATCTGCATGACGAGATCGATCTGTCTAAATTAGTGCCGCTGATCGCCTGCCCAACCAGTCCTGGCAACGTAGTCCCAGTATCTCAAGTGGCAGGAAAACCTGTGCATCAGACGATGGTGGGCTCTTCGGCCAATCCCGGCCTGCGCGATTTCGCTATCCCCGCGATGATTCTAAAAGGGCGCTCGGTTCATCCTAGAGTCTCCTGCGATATCATTCCATCCTCTAGACAAATTTTGCAGAATCTGGCCCATGAGGGACATCTCGAATCGCTGATCGCCGCGGGTGCGCGCATTCACCAAGCTGGTTGCAATGGATGCATCGGCATGGGGCAAGCGCCTGCGACAGATACGATTTCTCTGAGGACAGTTCCACGCAATTTCCCAGGCCGTTCCGGGACAAAAGGGGATCAGGTCTATCTATGCAGCCCGGAAACTGCGGCTGCGGCTTCGCTAACGGGCGTGATCACAGATCCAAGAACACTCGACATGCCCTACCCAAAATACGAAGAGCCCCAAAAGTATATTCTCTTGAGCGATTCGGTCTTTATCCCTCCCAAAAATGGAGAGGGACTCCGGATGGGACCCAACATTAAGCCCCTTCCTAAATTTGGGCCCCTTGAAGATCGGATGGAAGGGCCAGTGCTGCTGAAAATGAAAGACAACGTCTCAACCGATGAGATTCTTCCCGCTGGCACAAGAGTTCTACCTTTCAGAAGCAATATCTATGAAATTTCCAAATTTACCCTTTCGGAAATCGATGAGACTTTTTACGATCGGTCAATTCCCTATCAGAAGACCGGTTCTTTTCTCATAGGCGGTGCTAACTACGGTCAAGGATCGAGCCGCGAACACGCAGCGATAGCCCCCCGCTTTCTCGGGGTGCGAGCTGTCATTGCAAAAAGCTACGCCCGCATCCACCGGAAGAATTTGATCAATTTTGGCATCTTGCCCCTTCTCTTCATTAATAAAGGGGATTACGACAAGATCGATCAAAATGATGTACTTGAGATCGAACAGGTGCATCAGCAACTCAAAGCTGGCCGGGCAGTCAAAGTAAAGAATAAGACGAAGGGAATTGTCTTTGAGACGAAACAAGACATGACCCACCTTGAAATGGAAGAGCTCATG